>JBHASY010000052.1:0-5064 GCA_041831635.1 Acetoanaerobium sp.
TCTGGGCGTATATTTACTCTTGATATTCCGCCTTTTGTTGCTATACCAGAATCCGATTAGGGTACATGATTTCCAGTTCACCACGAACTTTCCCCCAGTTTCGGATTGGCATTGTCCATTTTTTGGCAATCTCGAAAGTTCCCAGATATAGCGCTTTTATTAGTGCCTGGGAGCTTGGAAATACGCTGCGCTGCTTGTTCAATCTACGATAACAAGAATTCAGTGATTCTATGGCGTTTGTAGTGTAAAATGCGGTGCGAACCTCCTTAGAAAACTTGAAGATTGGGGATATTGCATCCCAGTTTTCATGCCAGCGATTCATCGCACTTGGATACTGCACAGACCATTTTTCTGTTACAGACTCTAACTGCTTTCTGGCAGCTTCTTCATCTGCAGCAGCATAGATTGTCTTTAAATCTTTTGCAAATGCTTTCATATCCTTGTTTGCAACGTATTTAAGCGTGTTTCTAACCATATGTACAATACAACGTTGCTGCTCCGTTTTGGGAAATGCCGTAGAGATTGCATCCTTGATACCGGTCAAACCATCGGAGCAGAGAATGAGAATGTCCTGAACTCCACGGTTCTTTAGGCTGTTCAATACAGACAGCCAGTACTTACTACTTTCGTTCTCGCCAACAACAATGCTTAGTACTTCTTTCATACCATCTTCATTGATACCAAGCACCACATATGCTGCAAGTTTCCTGATTACACCATCATCACGTACTGAAAAGTGTACAGCATCAATAAAAACGATTGGGTACACAGCTGACAAAGGACGATTTTGCCATTCCTCAATTCTTGGAAGGAGCTTATCTGTGATATCCGATACCATTCCTTCGCTTACCTCAAATCCATAAATGTCCTCTATGGTTTCTGAAATCTGTCGTGTAGTCATTCCCTTTGCATACATTGAGATAATCTTCTCATCAATCGAAGAAATATCTTTTTGACGTTTTGGAAGTACTTGCGGTTCAAAGAAACTTTGGCGATCCTGAGGCACATCTACCTCAAATTCACCGTATTTACTACGCACAGTTTTAGCTTTCGTGCCATTACGATAGTTTGCCTCGCCGGATCTTTCATAACGATTATAACCAAGATGGTCATCCATTTCTGTTTCAAGCATATCTTGAATTGTTCCGGAAAGTAGATCTTTTAAGGCATCTTGAATATCCTCAGCAGACTGGATATCATACTCCTGAAGCAAGCCTTGGATAATATTTCTTTTTCCCTCAGTCATTGGTTTTGGTTTGTAAACTTCTTTTTTTCTGTTTGCCATAATAAAAGGCCTCCTATGATTTTAATATTTTATCATAGAAGACCTTTGTATTGTTTAATTTACAGAGATTTTTTCACAGGCTCTACTATTACCTTCTATTGCTCGTTCTATATATTTATCATCTGAAATTCCTTGTAATATATAGGAAAGATATAAAGAAAAAATCTTAGTAAACTGTAAATATACTCTTAGATCCACTGGTTGGCTTTCTCCATTTTCCCAAGAAATATAACTTTTCATTGAAATATTAAGTTTTTTATCTTAGTTTTTCGTATTTTAAATATGATTTAAATTTGGTATAATGAAGAAAATTACCAAAAGGTGAGACACTTGGTAATTTATATATACGATTGAAATATCTTATATTCTCGATATTTTTCAAGATATTGATTGTATAGTAGTGTATTTTGTTTATAAAGAGGAGTGGTTATGTGAAGTACAAAGAGGTGGGCAGTTTTATTCTTACCTTTGCAATTTTGCTTTCTCCATTGTCATCATATGCAGAAACAATAAATCAGCAAATTTTGCAAGAACGTCAATTGTCATATTCAGCAGCTAATGCTGTTATGCCAAGTGATTATATAGGGACGATAAGGATTTCTAATGGTTTAGGACAGGTTTATGACTTTGATGCAAGTAAGGTATTTACTTTTCTCCCTAATCCTGCTGGTGGGCAAATGCTTCTGCAAATGGATGAAGTGGTATTTTATCAAGAACTTGAAAATATGAAAAGCCTTTTCAACAAAAAAGGTCAAAATGGTGCGACAAGCATAAACACAAAAGGAGAACTTATAGCTATAACACCTGGAATTCAGGCTGTGGAGATGGATGTAGAAAGAGCGAAGAAAGATTTGAGTATGAAAGTCAGAATTCAGGATTTTACGCCGTATGAACCTATATTTAACTATGGGAAAGCGCCTACAAGAACTACTGAAGATATGCAAAAAATAAATTTTATTCTTTCAGAGTTTTCGACTACTTTTAATTCTAAGGTTAAGGGGAGAACAGAAAATATATCTCTTGCTGCAAAAACTATAGATGGGACTATACTTATGCCGGGGGAGGAATTTTCTTTCAATAATGTAGTTGGAGCAACCACTATTGCCAGAGGTTATAAAAATGCACCTGTTATTGTGGATGGAGAATTTGTCGAAGGGGTAGGCGGTGGAGTATGTCAAGTTTCTACTACTTTGTTTAATTCAGTACTAAGAGCAGGAATAGACATAACTTCGAGAAGAAATCATTCCTTACCTGTTGCCTATGTTCCTAAAGGAACTGATGCTGCAGTGGCTTCAAGTTTAGATTTTAAATTCAAAAATACTTTGAGTAACCCTGTCTATATTCAAGCTTTTGTAGAAAAATCCAAGGTCTATTTTAGAGTTTATGGAAGTCAAGCTGACAGTAAGAATGTAGAAATTTCTGTAAAAAAGATATCAAATTTAAAATATGAAATGACTAGAAATATAAATGGGAATTATTATGATAAATTCATTTCGACGTACAGGCTGCCGAAGAATTAGTTTATCTGAGGTATGTTTGAAATGAACAATATAATAATAGGCTGGAAAAAATGCTTTCTAAAATGTAGATTAAAACATAAAAATCTTAGATTATTTAACATTTGCAAAAATGCAAATGAATAAAATTATCTGGGATTTTTAATTATTCAGTATTATTTATAAAATCGTTTATTTTGTGTATAAATTGGTATCACAAAGTGGTTTATGAAAAGCTAAGGCAAATAAAAGTCAAAATTAGAAGTCGACAATAAACTATGCTTCAATTTTTGGAGGAGTAAAAATGATAAGGAAAATAGAAAAGAAAGATAAAGAAGTATATATGGAGTTTGCAAAAGCTTTTTATAATTCTGAGGCGGTAGACCACCAAGTGCCGGAGAGTCATTTTGAGTCGGCTTTTGATGAATTTTTCAGATCATCAGACTATCTGGAGGGATATATATTAGAAGATGATAAAAAACCTATAGGATATGGAATGATTGCAAAAACTTTTTCTCAGGAAGCAGGCGGAGTGGTATTTTGGGTAGAAGAACTTTACTTAATAGAAGATTACAGATCGAAGGGATTTGGAAAAAACTTTTTTGAGTTCTTAGAGCAAAAAGCCGTATCAGAGCGAATAGCAAGGCAGAGACTGGAAATATCTCCAAGTAATGAAATGGCTAAAAAACTATATATTAAAATGGGATTTAAAGAGCTAGACTATATGCAGATGGTAAAAGAGTATCGTTGGAGTTAATTTGTATTTTTCAGATCTAAATTATGAATTAGAGATATACGATGTAACAAAACCCAAAGAACATTTTTTCTTTGGGTTTTGTTTGTGAAACTTGAAATTTTAATTAAAATTCTACTGAACATTATTTGCTTTTATTTAGCAAATTTCCATAAAGAAAGTCAGAACCGCTTAAAAAACCTCCAATTTAAAGCACTCTATTTAGTGTTAGATATACAATATCAGCTATTGAATTTAAGTCATGAATTTCATATGTCGGAGCAAATCCAAAAGGATTAGCGGATTTTCTCGGATTGTACCAGCAAGTGTCGATTCCGAAAATCGCACCGCCTTTTATATCTGAAGTCAGGCTGTCGCCTATCATAAGCACTGAGTTTTTGTCGTGATGATTCATTTTGCCTAGTGTATAGCTGAAAATTTCAGGATTCGGTTTTGAAAGCTTAACAGACTCTGAAATAACTATCTCTTCAAAATAATGTGCTATGTCGGATTTTGATATCCTGTTTTCCTGAACTTCAGTTAAACCATTTGTAATAATAGCAAGCCTATGAGTATTGGAAAGTTTTTTGACTATCGTTTCGGACTTTTCATAGAGAAATGATGCATTTCCCAGATATTTCATATAAGTTTTTGAAAATGATACAGGGTCGTCATTTAAACCTAAAATATCAAAAAATCTTCTAAATCGTTCGGATTTAAGCTCCTCTTGGGTCATATTTCCCTGTTCGAATTCTTTCCATATATCGTGGTTTACCTTATGATACAAAGGGATATGAACTGACTTATCATAAGCGATATTAAAATCTTTCATAGCCTTTTCTATCGCATAACTTTCGGATTTTTTAAAGTCGAAAAGAGTATCGTCAGCATCGAAAATCAGCACTTCATATTTCATTAAAGCAAGTCTTCTCCCTCAGACCAATCAACAGGGCAAAGTCCGCCTGTTTGCAGAGCTTTGAGAACTCTAAGAGTTTCGTCTACACTTCTTCCTACATTTAGGTCGTGAATCACGCTATATCTTACTACTCCATCCGGATCGATGATGAACAGTCCTCTAAGAGCAATTCCTTTTTCTTCGATAAGCACACCGTAATCACTGGAAACTTTCTTAGTAAGGTCTGAAGCCAAAGGGAAGTTTAATTTTCCTAAATCGCCGTTAATCCAAGCTTTGTGAGAATGCTCGCTGTCGATACTTACAGCAAGAACATCAGCTCCCATAGCTTTAAAGTCTTCATATTTTTTAGAATATCCGGTAATTTCTGTAGGGCATACAAAAGTAAAGTCCAATGGATAAAAGAAAAGTACAAGCCATTTGCCTTTATAGTTCTCAAGAGACGTCTTTCCAAATCCGCTTCCATCACCCAGTGCTGTATCCATACTAAAAGACGGTGCATTCATTCCAACTATTCTTTCCATTACATATTCCTCCTAATTCATAGTTAAATTATTTTGATAATAATCCTAAAACTATTTTAATCTATACCACAAAAGTAATCTTTATAAACGAAAAATTTTTTTGATTTATAAAA
>JBHASY010000053.1:0-2956 GCA_041831635.1 Acetoanaerobium sp.
GAATAAAATCACGATAAAAAGACTGCTTTCATATATGAAAGCCTATAAATTTTCACTCACAGTGGTATTTGCCTGTATAATTTTAAGCTCACTTATAGGGGCGATATCTTCCCTATTTATTCAAGTACTAATCGACGACTACATCTATCCTTTGTTAGTAGAGGCTGTACCGAACTTTTCAGCCTTGTTTAGAATTCTGGTGATTATGGCAAGCATTTATCTAATCGGAGTAATTGCCGCTTTGACATATAGCATAACTATGGTGCAGATAGCTCAGGGAGTGCTTAAAAGAATAAGAGATGAGCTGTTTTCTCATATGCAGAGCCTACCTATTTCATATTTTGACACTCATGCACATGGCGATATAATGAGTCATTACACCAATGACACTGATACTTTAAGAGAAATGCTTACTCAAAGTATACCTCAGGCACTGTCTTCTTTGATAACGATAGTGGCAGTTTTCGCTGCTATGATGTATTTGAGCATATGGCTTTCGTTGTTTATTGTTGTTTTTTTATTCGTCATAATGAAGGTA
Organism: Acetoanaerobium sp.; assembly: GCA_041831635.1. Classification (GTDB taxonomy): domain Bacteria; phylum Bacillota; class Clostridia; order Peptostreptococcales; family Filifactoraceae; genus Acetoanaerobium. Next base: position 539 of record JBHASY010000053.1, read on the forward strand.
GTAAAGAAGATAGCGGGAAGCAGCGGAAAATATTTTATGAAGCAGCAAGAGTCTGTAGGAAATATCAACGGATATATCGAAGAAATGATTAAAGGGCAAAAGGTAGTTAAGGTATTTTGCCATGAAGACAAGACAAAACAAGATTTTGACATAAAAAATGAAGAACTGTGTAAAAATTCCACTTCTGCCCACAAATATGCGAATGTTTTAATGCCTATTATGAACAATATAGGATATATTTTATATGTTTTGATTGCAATCATAGGCGGAACTATGGCTGTGATGGGAGTTAATAACTTAAGTCTTGTAGGAATAAAACCTCTTACACTGGGAATGATTGCTTCATTTTTACAGCTTTCCAGAAGTTTTATCAATCCTATAGCGCAGATATCACAGCAAATAAATTCAGTGGTAATGGCACTGGCAGGAGCAAAAAGAATATTTGATTTAATGGACGAAGAAAGTGAAACTGATAACGGCTATGTGACCTTAGTAAATGTAAAAGAAGATATAGATGAGTTAATAGAAACTTCTGAGAGAACTCAAAGATGGGCGTGGAAACACCCTCATGGAGATGGAAGTCTTACCTATACGGAGTTAAAAGGAGAAGTTCATTTTTACAATGTGGACTTCGGATATACTAAAGAAAAAATGGTACTTCATGATATAACTATGTATGCAAAGCGAGGGCAAAAACTGGCACTTGTAGGGGCTACAGGAGCAGGGAAAACTACTATAACCAATCTCATAAACAGATTTTACGATATTGATGACGGAAAGATACGTTATGACGGAATAAATATCAATAAAATCAAAAAATCTGACTTGAGAAAATCGCTTGCAATAGTGCTTCAAGATGTGAATTTATTTACAGGCAGTGTAATGGAAAATATAAGATATGGAAGACTTGATGCTACAGATGAAGAATGTATAAATGCAGCAAAACTTGCAAATGCAGACAGTTTTATACAAATGCTTCCAAATGGATACGACACTGTGCTTTCAGGCGATGGGAACGACTTATCTCAAGGGCAAAGACAGCTTATCTCTATTGCAAGAGCGGCAGTAGCAAATCCACCTGTTATGATACTTGACGAAGCGACCTCTTCTATAGATACACGTACAGAGTCGATAGTTCAGAAAGGGATGGACTCACTGATGAGTGGAAGAACAGTATTTGTCATAGCTCACAGGCTTTCTACTATCCGAAATTCAAATGTGATTATGGTAATGGATAGCGGAAGAATAATAGAAAGAGGTTCACACGAAGAACTTATAGAACAAGCCGGCAAATATTATCAGCTTTACACGGGAGCATATGATTTGCAATAAAGAATTTAATTAGATGAAAATTTAATTGTATGTATAAAGTTGTGAGAAATATATTATTTATAAAATAAATAAATATCATAAAAATCATCTATTTGACTTTCTGTATACCGGTATGAGAAAATAAATGAGCTGTGATTATAATGTTTTGATTATAATAATGAAGGAGAGATTTTGTTATGAAAAAGAAAATAGTAGCTTTATTATTTGCGTCAGTTATTTCGCTGTCTATGTTAGGAGGTTGTACTCAAACAGCACCTGCCGAAACTACAGAGGCACCTGCTACTACTGAAGAGGCAGCACCGGCGGCGGAAGCTGAGAAGCAATATATGACTCCGGAGCAAGTTAAAGATGCAATGTCAACCACTGAAGATTATTTACTGCTTGATCTTAGAAAGGCGGAAGACTTTAAAGCAGGACATATTATCAGTGCAGTAAGTTCAGATTTGGATGCTACAGTTTCCAATAATGACGATGCAACTTCACTGAACAACATCAAAGCTGCGCTTACAGAAGCTACAGGTTCAGAAGATGGAGCAAACAAAAAGCTTGTACTACTTTGCTACTCAGGTAAAAGGTATGCTGAAGCGGGACACCGTTTATTAAATGAAATGGGTGTTGATAACTCAAGAATATTTATCCTTGAAGGCGGATATAAAGCTTGGACGGCAGCCGGAGCAGATTACGAAGCTTTGATTGTTACAGAATAATTATTAGAATGATTAAAAAAAGCCGGGAAAATTATTCCGGCTTTTTTTTATTTAAAGTTTAATTGAAAATTTTTATTTGGTTATGATTATAGTGAATTTTCTGAGAAAAACAATTCTTAGTTAAAATATTATATAAAAAATTATTTTATTTTAATTGCAAATTTATTTTAATTTGGTATAATTAAAAACGTTCTATTCAAAATTTGGAATTGGAAAGGAAAGGGAATGTATTGATGAAAAAACAAATGCTTGCTTTTGCATTGACAGCTTTAGTGGTTTCAGGTAGTCTTGTATCTGTTTTTGCTGTCAAATCTGCTGAAAATGAAATGGCTCAAAGTAAACCTGAGATGATTAAAGGACTTGATTATGATGAAAACTC
>JBHASY010000054.1:0-7369 GCA_041831635.1 Acetoanaerobium sp.
ATGGTTTTATCAGATTTTTTTATAGTTACTTCTTCTGTTTTTCCATTCCAAGAAATCTCTGCACCAAGTCTTTCGGTAACAAGTTTTATAGGCACCAGCGTCCTTGAGTTTATAACAAGAGGCGGCACTTCTCCGGCAGACGCCGTAAGAGGAATTGAATCTACACTTACATTTGCGATAGCGATTTTTTTAGTTACGCTTCCTCCTACTACAAAGTTTCCATACTCTATTTTAGGTGCTCCAAAAGAAACAGACGGTATCAACATTCCTATCGCCAATGTCAATACTACATATTTTTTAAAAGCTTTTTTCATCTTAATTCCTCCCGATAATTACACCAATAAGTTTTATCTACAAAAAAATAAAAATATGCCAAATACTCAGATGTATTTAGCATATCACGTTATAACTTAAAATTTCAACTCAACTAAGGTATTGTAATTTATTCTTAATACTTTTTAAATTACCTTGTAAAGTTCATCTGATTTAGGAGGTAGTACCTGAAAACAGGTTTTGCCTTCCATCATTACCACCTCGTTGTCATCTGAAAGTTCTCCTATCTTGGAAAGCCTTATCTTCGATGATGCAAAAGCCTTTTCCAGTCTCTTTGAAGAGGACTTTTTTGCTATGATGAGCATACTCCCGCTGGAGATAAGTCTAAGAGGATTTATGTCATAAAAGTTACAGATTTTCTTTGTAGTTTCAGACAGCGGCATAGCATTGTAGTCGAGTCTCGCTCCGAATTTTATCAACTCACAAGTCTCCCATACGGCACCGAGCACCCCACCTTCAGTTATATCGTGCATAATACATTCGTAATCCCTTGATATCTTGGCATCATCTACTACGCTTAGGTTATCTGAATATTCCTTAAGCTTTTTTTTATCTTCCTTATCTAAAATCTTTGACAAATGCGAAGATTTTTCTAAAGCTATAATATGAGTTCCTTCCATAGCGATATCTTTCGTAACATATATACAGTCTCCTGCTTGAAACACAGGTACATTTTCAAATCGAGTCTTTGGCAAAAGTCCAAGTGCCGTAACTGAAATTATCATTTTATTCACTGCCGAGGTAACTTCCGTATGCCCGCCTAAGATTTGAACTTCCTTATCCTTTGCGTTTTCATATATATCTTTCATTACTGTTTTTATATCTTCGTCTGTAGTACCTATAGGACAAAGCATAGTAACTGTAATAGCAAACGGAGTGGCTCCCGACGCCGCTATATCATTTAAGTTTATGTTTACAGCCAGTTTTCCTATATCCTCTTTTGCAGCTGTTATAGGGTCTGACGATATGGATATCATCCTGCCCATAGAGTCTACTACAGCACAGTCCTGTCCTATATACGGATGAGTTAGAATCTCTTTTCTGAAATTTTTTGTATATTCAAAGACCAACTCTTTAAGCTGGTCTATAGAGAGTTTTCCCTCTTCTAGTATTTTCATTTTCTTTCTCCACAAAATTATCAATAAGTCTTACCATAGTTATGATAACATAAATTCTATCATATGACATCTATAATCTATATTCACAGCTATAATCAAAGACTTATTTTTTTCTTTAAGTCGTTCATAAGTTTCTCTACATCTTCACATACCATAAAACTGCTCATCACACAGCTACCGTTAGCCCCTTCATCTCGAACTAAAGCTATGTTTTTTACATCTATCCCCCCTATTGCATACACGGGAATATCAACAGCTCTACATATGTTTTTCAAAAATTCAATTCCACGACCGGCTAATCCCTTTTTACACTGCGTCTCAAAAATATGTCCGGCAGTGATATAAGTACATCCGGCATCTTTGGCTTTTAGTGCCTCATTAACACTGTGACATGACGCACCTATTATGTCAAACTGATTCTTCTGCTTTGAGGTCATTTCCGATAAAATATGCATAGGTAGATGGACAGCCTTTGCCTTAAGTGTAATCGCTGTATCTACAAAGCTATGCAGTATACACCTGACATCATATCTATCGCAAATTTTCATTACCTGTATGGCAAGCATACTGTATTCTTCCAAAGATAAATCCTTTTCACGCAATATAATACCCGATGGTCTGCAAACAGCAATTTTCTCTATCCTCGTCAAAAAATCCTCTACACACAACTTTCTATTAGTAACACAAATAATATCAAACATATAAATAATCATTTAGAACAGGTTGAAGACCCTCTCTCGACATATCACGATACATATCGTCAAAGCTGCGATCATCGTCTATTTCAAACTGTTCATCTCCTTTTGAAGAAGTGTTATCCTTGCCGTTGTACTTGCTGTCGTGGTCTCCTATTCCTGTGGACACTCCCGCAGACACCTTAGTAGCTGCAATTTTTACTATACCGTTTCTAAACTCTGCGCTCTCACGAGATGATACTGTAATTCCTACAAATGGCAGAAAAATACGGTAGGCACAAATAATCTGACAAAGCTGCTTTTCTCCTACATCTAAAGGATTTATCTTGTCGTTATTTATGATAGGTCTAAGTCTCGGACAGGATAAAGACATTTCTGCGTGTGGGTATTTACGTTGGAGATAGTAAACGTGAAGTGCACTTGCCAGAGCGTCTTTTCTAAAGTCGGAAAGTCCTAATAAAGCAGAAAACGCCACTCCTCTCATACCCCCTCTTAATGCACGTTCCTGTGCATCAAAGCGATATGGCCATACTCGTTTATGTCCTGATAGATGGAGAGTTTCATATTTATCCGTATCGTAAGTTTCCTGAAATACGGTTATATAATCAGCGCCACATTCGTGCAGATAGCGATATTCGTCCGTGTTCACAGGGTAGATTTCCAGTCCTACCATACGAAAGTATTTTCTTGCCAGCTTGCATGCCTCTGCAATATAACTCACATCACTTTTTTTACGACTTTCACCTGTCAGTATAAGAATTTCCTCCATACCTGAGTCGGCTATTATTTTCATCTCCTTTTCTATTTGCTCCATATTCAGTTTCATACGACTTATATGGTTATAACAGTTAAAGCCACAGTACACACAGTAGTTTTCGCAGTAATTTGCAATATATAAAGGAGTAAAAAGATAGACTGTGTTTCCAAAATGCTTGCCGGTTTCTATACGAGCTCTTTGTGCCATCTCTTCCAAAAAAGGCTCAGCAGCAGGAGAAAGTAATGCCTTAAAATCCTCTATAGAGCAAGTTTTATGCTCCAGAGCAATTCGAACATCATCAGCAGTATACAACGAGTAATCAAACGCCTTCATCTGTGATATTACCTGATCACACACATCGGACTTTATAACTTCCATACCTTCCAGATACTGCATATGATTTTTTCTACTTGACGGATCCGATTCTAAATTATGTTTTTTTTCTAAAGCCTCTTGTGACAAATGCTCTGAGTCTACAAAAAATTGATTTTCCATAATATGTCTCCTTAATCACGCAAAAAACCTGTCAGAGGGTCAGATGCAGAAGCACCACGAGTAAGCACACGTCCCAGCCCTGACAGATACGCCTTTCTTCCCGCCTCTATAGCCTGACGAAAAGCAAAAGCCATCATCGGCAAATCCCCTGCAGTAGCCAGAGCAGTGTTTGCCATAATCGCAGCTACCCCCATCTCCATAGCCTCACAGGCTTGAGACGGTCTGCCTATACCTGCATCGACTATGATAGGTAAATCAATCTCATCTACTAAAATCTGAATAAATTCTTTAGTTGTAAGACCTTTATTAGAACCTATAGGCGAAGCTAGAGGCATAATAGTGGCAGCGCCGGCATTTACCATGTCACGAGCAACAGTAAGGTCGGGATACATATACGGCATAACCACAAAACCCTCATTTGCCAAAATTTCGGTTGCTTTGATAGTTTCGTAATTATCCGGCAGAAGATACTTACTGTCACGCATAATCTCTATCTTCACAAAATCTCCGCAACCTAACTCTCTTGCAAGTCTTGCAATACGAACAGCCTCATTGGCATTTCTCGCTCCGGAAGTGTTAGGCAGTAGGGTAACTCCTTTAGGTATATAATCCAAGATGCTTTCTTTTTCTTTAGTGTTTGCACGACGCACAGCCAAGGTAATGATTTGCGCACCGGCATCCTTAATAGCGGCTTCAATGAGTTTCATAGAATACTTTCCTGAACCGAGAATAAAACGCGAGTTAAATTCATATCCGCCGATGATTAGTTTATCGCTTTTAATCACATAAAAACCTTCTTTCTTATACTTCAAAATTTCCTGATAAAATACGCAAAACAGTATGAGCCTGATGTGAAGCACATAGCATAACACGAGGTGCTACCAGTCCTATAGTATCCGTAACATCGCTGGTTTCATCTCCGCATAAATAAAAATGTTTAGTTATTTTCCTAGTTCTGATAGTGTTCGCAGTTCCTATCCCCGCCATTCCTGATGCCGAAACTAAATAGCGCTGTGGAAAATGTTCTAAAACTCCGTCTACCAGCATAGCCTTTGCTTCTGCACCGTCAAAAGCCTCGCATATCACTTCTGCACCACTTAGAACATCTATAAGATTTTCCTCGGTGATTTTCTCTGTAACGATTTTAATATCTATGTAAGGATTTATTTCCATAAGATTTTCTGCCAGAGCCTCTGTTTTAAATTTACCAATCTGATTAGCCTTGTACTGCTGGCGATTAAGATTTGTAAGTTCGACCTTGTCATAGTCTATGAGAATTTGTCTTCCTATTCCTGCTCTACCCAGAGCAATGGCAATGTTAGAACCCAGTCCTCCCAGTCCGCACACTGCAACTGTTGCAGATGAAAATCTATTTTGTAACTCTTCACCATGACGAGAATTTAATGCCTTTATCCACTCTTCTTTTGTAGGACTCACTTAGCCACCTCCTACAAAATTTACTATTTCTAAACTATCTCCATCTTCCAGTACAGTGCTCTCATACTTAGATTTAAACACTATCTCGCCATTACGCTCAACAGCAATTCGCTCTATGGTGTAATCAGTAGTATCAAGGTACTGCTTCACTGTTTTTCCTGCAATATCCAGATCTACGCCGTTGATTTTTACCATACTCACACCTCCTGAAATAAAAATACGGGAAACTCCGATTTGAAAGTTTCCCGTTTATGCTCAAAATATCCCTACGTTGGCATTATCCAAATCAGGTTACGGGTCGAAGATAATATCTTCCTCTCAGCCTGTCAACACAAGCTCCCCCTATGCTTATAAAATTTTATTCCATTGTAGCCTTGTCATAGTACACAAATCCAAGCGGTGAGAAATGAACACCTTTTATGTTAGATCTAAGTAGTGTAGGTTTTGTGTAGTAGTAGATAGGCATAGTGATGTTTTCATCCATCATCAGTTTTTCGGCTTGTAGCATTATAGCATCTCTATCAGTTCCTGAAGCTGCTTTAGAATCAGCTATCAGCTTATCATATTCTTCATTTTTCCATTGAGCACTATTATTTCCTGATGTTGATAACCACATATCCAAGAATGTCATAGGGTCAACATAGTCGCCTATCCATCCGTGTCTTGCTATAACAAAATCTCCTTGAGTTCTTGTGTCTTGGAATACTTTCCACTCTTCGTTTCTAAGTTCAACGTTAATGCCCAGATTTGTTTTCCACATTTCTTGGATAGCTTCAGCTATAGCTTTGTGAGCCTCAAGAGTGTTGTAAACCACTTCTACTGTAGGGAATCCAGCTCCATCAGGATATCCTGCTTCCGCAAGAAGTCTTTTAGCTTCTTCAACATTTACAGTAGGAGTAATTCCATAATCTCCGCCTTTTGCTCTGAAGCTTGAGCCGTCACTTAAAGTCATACCCTCAGGTACGAATCCTGTTGCAGGCTGTTGTCCGCCTTTAGTAACTACATCAACGATAGCTTGTCTGTCTATAGCAAGAGTTAATGCTCTACGAACCTTAGGATCGTTTACAGGCTCTTTAGTAACATTAAATACATAGAAGTAAGTTCCTAAGTATGGTTGAATTTCAAAATCTTCATTTGATTCTTGAAGAACAGGGATTTGATCTGTAGGAATATGCTCAAGGTAGTCGATCTCGCCTGACTCATATGCAGACATTCCCGTAGACTCTTCAACTATCATAAAGAAGTCTATACCGTCAATTTTAACACTGTCGGCATTGTAATAGTTTTCGTTTTTAACAAGCTTTAATACGTCATTATGACTCCATTCAACTGCCTTGAAAGGTCCGTTGCTTAAATATGTATCCATATTTAAAGTCCAGCCCTCAGGGTCAGCCTCCACTACATCCTTTCTAACAGGGAAGTATGTAGGAAACGCTGTAAGTTCCAAGAAATATGGAGTAGGCGACTCTAAAACTACCTCTAAAGTCTTATCATCTACAGCCTTAACTCCGACTTCGTCTGCTGCAACTTCGCCGCTGTTAAATGCCTCTCCGTTTTTTAAGTAGTACATTTGGTATGCATACTCTGCAGCAGTTGCAGGATCAAGTGCTCTTTTCCAAGCAAACTCGAAGTCCTGAGCCGTTACAGGCTGTCCGTCAGACCATTTTGCATCTCTTAACTTAAATGTGTAAGTAAGTCCGTCTTCTGAAACTTCCCAGCTTTCCGCCATTCCAGGAATAGCCTTTTCTTTTTCGTCTGTCTTACAAAGTCCTTCAAATGTGTTAACAAGTACTATTGCTCCGTCTACTGCTGTGTTAAGAGCAGGGTCGATAGTCTGAGGTTCTGCTCCAAGATTATGTTTTACAATCTTAGGTTCTGTAGTCTCTCCTGTAGTTTCTCCTCCACCATCGGTTTGACTTCCGCCTGAGCATCCTGCAAGAACAGAGAATCCCATAAATGCAGTAAGCGCAAATGCGATCAGTTTTTTCTTCATTTCTTTCCCTCCTTAGTTTTTTAATGCTAAGCATTATTTTGCTATATAATCTACATTCATATCTGTAGAAAATACCGTTATAAAAGTCCTTTATACCATAATATACGATTTTCTACAATTTTTAAACTTTTTTTGAAAAATTTCCCCTCAAAATTTACTTTTTATGAAGATGGCAGGCACACATTCTGCCCGGTGCTATTTCTATAAACTCAGGCTCTTGCTCCTTACATATATCCATCACATACTCACATCTTGTTCTAAATCTACAGCCGGATGGCGGATTTAGCGGGCTAGGTACATCTCCTTTAAGTATTATCCTCTTACTGTTTTTAGAAATATTCGGGTCAGGTACAGGTACTGCTGAAAGTAATGCCTGAGTATATGGATGCTGAGGCGAATTATAAAGTTCGTCAGCAGACCCCAGTTCTACCAGTTTTCCAAGATACATAACACCTATTCTGTCAGAAATATGTTTAACCATAGATAAGTCGTGTGCGATGAATAAATAAGTTATATTTCTTTCTCTTTGCAAATCCTCGAG
>JBHASY010000055.1:0-43826 GCA_041831635.1 Acetoanaerobium sp.
GACCCTTATGATAGGTGGCTTTCTGGGAGTGGGGACACCCGAGATTTTTATCGATGAACTTGTTAAAAGGGGAATAAAGGATTTAACTATTATCGCAAATGATACTTCGTTTGTGGATAAGGGACTGGGAAGACTTATCGCAAATAAACAGGTTAAGAAGGTAATCGCATCTCACATAGGAACAAATGCTGAAACGGGAAGACAGATGAATGAGAAAGAAATGGAAGTAGAACTGGTTCCTCAAGGAACACTTGCTGAGAGAGTGAGAAGCGGAGGAACAGGTTTAGGAGGAGTGCTTACTCCTACGGGACTGGGAACAGTGATAGAAGACGGAAAACAAAAAATCGAAGTAAATGGAGTTACTTATCTGCTGGAAACTGCTTTAAGAGCAGATGTTGCGTTGCTACTGGGATATAAAGTAGATAAAAAAGGAAACACTCTTTACGAAAAAGCTGCAAGAAACTTTAACCCTCTTATGGCTATGGCGGCAGATACCGTTATTATGCTTGCCGATAATTTGGTAGAGGTAGGAGAGATTGACGCAGAGCAAGTTATAACACCTGGAATTCTTGTTGATTATATCGTTAAGGGGGAATAAAAATGTCAAGAGAGATAATTGCTAAAAGGGTAGCTATGGAATTAAACGACGGCGATGTGGTAAATTTAGGGATAGGAATGCCTACGCTGGTTGCAAATTATATAGGTAACGATATAGACGTAGTGTTTCAATCAGAAAACGGATTTTTAGGCCTTGGACCTGCACCTGAAGCGGGAAAAGAAATACACAACTTAGTAAACGCAGGAGCACAGCCTGTTACTATTAACAAAGGTGGAGTATTCTTCGATTCTTCTATGTCTTTTGGAATAATCAGAGGTGGACACGTAGATGTGACTGTACTTGGAGCGCTTCAAGTCGATGAAAAAGGAAATCTTGCAAACTGGATGATTCCGGGTAAAATGGTTCCGGGAATGGGCGGAGCGATGGATTTAGTGGTAGGCGCCAAGAAAGTAATCGTTGCTATGGAGCATACTGCTAAAGGAAAACACAAGATTTTAAAAAATTGCAATCTTCCTCTTACTGCAAAATCTCAAGTGAACCTAATAATTACAGAGATGGGAGTAATGGAAGTTACCGAAAACGGACTGGTACTAAAAGAAATCGCTAAAGACGTTACAGTAGAGCAAATTCAAGAAGCTACTGAAGCAACTCTTATAATTGATAAAGATTTAAAGATTATGGAAGTGTAAAATTTGTTAAAACTTTTTAAAATCAAATAAATAAATTTTGGAAGATTACTGAAATAGAATATTTTACAAACCTAGGCCATAAATTATCTACGAAGTAAAAAGTAGAATACGGTCTGGGTTTTTTAGATTATGGTAAGAAAAGCGAAATTACTTTCAGAGACTCTGTCAGAATCTCTATAGGCTCAAATATGCCGGCGAAATCATTGAAATTGAAACATACAGTCTATTTTTTGACTTGACTTTTAAGTAGGGAGTCTTTTGTATCTACAACTTGAACCGATTAAAAGTTAAATATTAGTCGTTTTTTATATCTAAAAATAATGAAAGGATAATTGGTATATCTTTTTTAACTTTATTGTGTATAATATAACTGTGTTAAAATTTTGCAAAAATATTCTCAATATGTAGTTTAAAATATATTACAAACATCATTAAAATAAAAAGTTTATAGATGGGGAGAAGAAGATGAAAAGCAAACTGTTTTTTGACATAGGTTACGTAAAATTAAATAAATATGGCGAGGAACTTTGTGGAGATAAAATGGAGATAGTTCCTAGAGACCACGGAGTTATAGCCGTCTTGTCAGACGGATTAGGCTCCGGAGTAAAGGCTAATATATTGGCGACATTGACATCCAAGATAGCCATTACTATGCTAAAACAAGGTGCTGCTATAGAAGAAGTGGTACATACTATCATAAACACTTTACCGGTTTGTAAGGTTAGAGGGCTTGCGTACTCGACATTTACCATTATATACGGAATAAATTCGGGTAAAGTTTACATAGCAAGATTCGATAGTCCGCCTGTATTTTTTAAAAGAGATGATAAGGTTACCCTGATAGACGGGGACGAGGTTCAAATTGCGGATAAAAATGTAAAAGAAGCGGAGTTTAATATTGAGGACGGAGATACTATAGTTGCAATCAGCGACGGAATACTTCACGCAGGCATAGGAAGAATAATGAACTTAGGATGGCAGGAACCTGAGCTTGCAGCATATATTTCAAAACTTCCTAAAGAACTCAGTGCAATGAGCATAGCAAAAAAAATAATTACAACCTGCAATGATCTTTACGGAGATTTGCCACAAGACGATGCAAGTTGTATGGTACTAAAATATAAAAAACCTGAGAGGGTAACTCTTTTTACAGGACCACCGATAGAGAAAAGTGACGATGTTAAAGTAGTTACAGAACTTATGTATGGTAAAGGTAAAAAAATCGTATGTGGAGGAACTGCTGCGTCTATAGTTTCCAGGATACTTGAAAAACCTGTGAATATAGATATGAGTAACAGTAATCCGGATATACCTCCTATTGCTTACATAAAAGGAATAGATTTGGTTACGGAGGGCGTGGTTACTCTATCAAAAGCACTTGAGATTTTAGAGGAGTATAAAACTTCTATTTCGCATATAGACGATATGTTCAGCAGTGATAAAAACACAAATGCTGTATATATGTTACTTAAAATTTTACTTGATGATGCAACTCATATCAGGATTTTATTTGGACGGAGAGTAAATCCTGCACATACGGAGATAGGATTTCCTGAAGACATAAGCTCAAAGCATGATATAATTAAAAAATTTGCAGAAACCTTAAAAGAGTTTGGAAAGGTTGTAACTATTGAATACTATTGATTATGGAGTGGTGAATAAATGCAATTTTTGACGGTAATGTTTATGGTAGTCATAGGTGCTGTCATAGGATGGGTTACAAATATTTTAGCGATAAAGCTGCTGTTTAGACCATTTAAACCTTATAAACTACCAATCTTTAATTATGAAATTCAAGGACTTATCCCAAAGAGAAAAGTGGAAATTGCAAACACGATAGGAAAGACAGTAGAAGAAGAGTTACTGTCTGTGGAAGATATATTAGGAAAAATAATAGAAGATGAAGATAAAAATAAAATAGTTCAAGAAATTAAATTGCGAATTGATAAAATAATCGAGGATAAGATGCCTCCTATCCTGCCATCGTCTTTTAAAGTTATGATCAAGGAGTATGTGGACACTGTGGTAGAGGTGGAGATATCCTATCTTATAAATGACCTGAGTGATGATTTGATTGATAAAGCAATTCAGAGAATAGATATCAAAGGGATGGTGGAGAACAGAATAAATGCTTTTGAAATGGAAAAAATAGAGGAAATAGTTATATCTATAGCAAAAAGGGAATTGACACATATAGAACGTCTCGGAGCGATACTCGGTGGAATTATAGGATTTGTTCAGGGGGTAATAGTCATAATGATAAGATAGTATTGACATTTTGTTTATAATTACTTATAATGAGGTTTATACTATGTAGCTATGATTAGGACGAGTAGTGGAATCGCTTTCTTTCAGAGAGAGGGGCAAATGCTGAGAGCTTCTTAGAAAGTATCTATGAATACCACCTATGAGCTTTTTCCGAAACAAGGAAAACGTGCAGGCACGTTACAGCCTACAAAAGTTGCTTGAGAAATCAAGTCAATTTGGGTGGAACCGCGATGATAAGTCGCCCCATATTTGTGGGGCGATTTTTTGTATCCATATTTTTAAAAGCCGAGCATATTTTTTCGTTGTGGCGTATGTGCTTGGAGCTAATATTAGTTTATATAAATTGTTATGTGATAAAAACAAAAGGAGGAAAATAATGGTAAAGATTGAACTAAAAGACGGTGCTCTAAAAGAATTTGAAAGCGGAGTAAAAGCCATAGATGTTGCAAATAGCATAAGCGAGAGTTTAGCAAGATCTGTGGTTGGTGCGAAGATAAACGGAGAAGTAAAGGATTTAAAAACTCCTATAACTGAAGATGTTAAGCTGGAATTTGTAAAATTTGAAGAAAAAGATGGTAAAGAGGTATTTTGGCATACTTCTACCCATATTATGGCTCAGGCTGTTAAAAGGTTGTATCCTGAGGCTAAACTTGCTATCGGACCTGCGATTGAAAACGGATTTTACTATGATATAGATTTAGACCACAGGTTATCTCCGGAAGATTTAGAAAAAATCGAAGCAGAAATGAAAAAGATAGTTAAAGAAGAATTTGAAGTAGAACGCTACGAACTTCCTAGAGAAGAAGCTGTTGAGTTTATGAAAAAACAGGGCGAAGACTATAAAGTAGAGTTAATAGAGGCGTTAGAAGAGGGAAGCAGCATATCTTTTTATAAACAGGGAGAGTTTACGGACCTATGTGCAGGGCCTCATCTTCCAAATGTGAAGAAAGTAAAAGCTTTTAAACTCACATCCGTAGCAGGGGCGTATTGGAGAGCCGACCAAAGCAATAAGATGCTTCAAAGAGTTTACGGTATTGCTTTTGAGAAAAAGAAAGACTTAGATGACTACATTAAAATGATGGAGGAAGCAAAACTTCGTGACCATAGAAAGCTGGGAAAAGAATTGGAACTGTTCGTACTTCTTGATGAGGGACCGGGTTTTCCTTTCTTCCTGCCAAAAGGAACCGTGCTTAAAAACAAATTGCTGGAATACTGGAGAGAAGAGCATAGAGAGGACGGATATGTAGAAGTTGAAACGCCTATAATCTTAAACAGACAGTTATGGGAAACTTCAGGACACTGGTTCAACTATAAAGAAAATATGTATACTGTACAAATCGACGAAGAGGATTTTGCTATAAAACCTATGAACTGTCCCGGAGGCATTCTAGTTTATCAAACTAAAATGCATTCTTACAGAGATTTTCCTATAAAAATGGGAGAAGTAGGCAGGGTTCATAGACACGAATTATCAGGTGCACTTCATGGACTTATGAGAGTAAGAGCTTTTACTCAAGATGATGCTCATATATTTATGCTCCCTGAACAAATAAAAGATGAAGTAAAGGGTGTAATAAAACTGATAGACAGACTTTATAAAAGATTCGGTTTTTCATATCATCTTGAGCTTTCAACCAGACCAGAAAAGTTTTTAGGCGAAATTTCTATGTGGGACGATGCTGAAGCTAAACTAAAAGCCGCTCTTGAAGAACTGGAACTTCCTTATGTAGTAAACGAAGGTGACGGTGCTTTTTACGGACCTAAGATAGATTTTCATCTTAGAGATTGCATAGGAAGGACTTGGCAATGTGGAACTATCCAACTTGACTATCAATTGCCTGAGAGGTTTGAACTTTCTTATATTGGAAAAGATGGAGAAAAGCACAGACCTGTAATGCTTCATAGAACTGCGCTTGGAAGTATAGAGAGGTTTATAGGAATTTTAGTAGAACATTTTGCAGGAAAATTCCCTCTTTGGATAGCTCCTGTTCAGGTAAAAATACTTCCTATATCAGATAAATTTATGGATTATGCTAAGCAAATAGAAAAAACTATGTACAATGCAAATATAAGAGTAGAATTAGATGATAGAGCAGAAAAAATAGGGTATAAAATAAGAGAGGCTCAGCTTGAAAAAGTTCCATATATGATAATCGTAGGTGAAAAAGAACTTAACGAGCACAATATTTCTGTTCGTTCCAGAGATTTAGGAGACTTAGGATCTAAAAATATCGACGACTTCATAAAAGAATTGCTGGAAGAAGTAGCCTCAAGGAAATTATCGACTACCTAAAAGGGGAGTAATGCTATGTTTATAAAATATGAAGAGTTACTTCTTAATTCAAAACCTGCAACGTTCGCTACGCTTTATGAGGGCTTTATTATAAACTACGCAGGGATAGATTCATTTACTAAAAGCGTACATCCTTTGTACGATATAAAAAATGATATTCAGAAGAAAATATCTACTGTAGAAACTATTCTTTCAAAATATGGGCAAATACCTGAGTATAGAATAATATTTCAAAAAGACTATAGGGAGCTTGATGAGGCACTTTTTAAAAATGGATATGAGAGAATTGCTCAGGGAACAGTAAAATTGATAGACATAAAACCACTTCAAAATGAACTGTTTACATTTGCAAATTTTATTCAAAACGGGGTATTTGTAGAAGAAGGAATAAAAGATTTTTGGCTGGAGGATTTTGCTTATCTGATGAATTATTCTCAGAAAGAGGATAAAATTTTTAGAAGTTTAGTAAAAAATCTTATAGTACCTTGCAATACATTCACTTTGATAGAGGAAAACACTCTTATAGGACAGGCTTATGCGACTTTTCAGGAAAATTATATGATAATAAATAATATAGTTATAAACAAAAAAACAAGAAATCTTTCGTATGGAAGAAGACTTTTAATGAGTATGCTCAGCTATGGGCTTAAAATGGGAGCAGAGTTTGCTATAGCTGATGTGGACTACTCAGACACAGCAGGAAATAAATTGTTTAATAAGGTTAACTTTGAAGATATTTATGGATATTGTTATAGAAGAAAAAATCATTGATAAAATGGTTGACAATATATAAATATATTGATACAATTACTAAGGTCGATTATCGAAGTAGAAGTATCCGCTTCTCACCTTATTGCAAGTGAGCGTATAGGGTTATCATAAAGGATATTGTTATGTCTTTATTTGCGTGCGGATGGCTTATGCTGTTCGCATTTTTTATATGGATAATAATTTATTTATTGGCAGATTTGGAGGTGTATGATTATCAAGGAACAACAAATCAATGAGCAAATTCGTGATAAAGAACTGCGAATTATCGATGAAGACGGTACTCAGCTTGGCATAATGTCAGCTAAAGAAGCTCAGAGTTTGGCTACACAAAAGAACTTGGATTTAGTAAAAATTTCGCCAAATGCAAATCCGCCTGTTTGCAAGATTATGGATTTTGGCAAGTTCAAGTACGAAATGGCAAAAAAAGAGAAAGAATCAAAGAAAAAGCAAAAGATAGTAGTAATCAAAGAAGTAAGACTTAGACCATCTATCGAAGAACATGACCTGTCTACTAAAGCAAAAATGGCTGTTAAATTCTTGGAAAACGGCGATAAAGTAAAAGTATCCGTACGCTTTAGAGGTAGAGAATTAGGTCATAAGGAAATAGGGGTTGAAGTGATAAATAAGTTTATTGATCTGGTAAAAGAAGCAGGAACACCTGATAAGGCTCCACGTCTTGAGGGTAATACTATGATTATAATGCTGGACCCTAAAAAAAATTAGCATTTAAAGTAATAGAAGGAGGAAACAGATATGCCTAAAATGAAAACTCATAGAGGAGCGGCGAAAAGATTTAAAGTTACAGGCTCCGGGAAATTAAAAAGAAGTAAGGCTTTTACAAGCCACATCTTGACAAAGAAGACAGCTAAAAGAAAAAGAAAGCTTAGACAAAGCGGTATAGTTACTAAAGGCGATCAAACAAGAATGGCACAATTACTACCATACGTATAAAAATCAGAATAAAAAGGAGGTTCACATAAAATGGCAAGAGTAAAAAAAGCACTTAATGCAAGAAAAAAACATAAAAAAATACTTAAGCTGGCAAAGGGATTTAGAGGTGGAAGAAGTAAACTTTTCAGACCTGCCAACGCTTTTGTAATGAAAGCTCTTAAGCACGCATATGTAGGAAGAAAATTAAAGAAAAGAGATTTCAGACAAATTTGGATAGCTAGAATAAATGCAGGAACTAGAATGTATGGACTAAGCTACTCAAGATTTATGAACGGTCTTAAAATTTCAGGAATAAACCTAAACAGAAAAATGCTGTCCGAGATGGCTATAAACGATCCTCAAGGTTTTGAAAATCTTGTGAACACAGCAAAGAAAGCACTTAATGCATAGACTTTAAACGAAGAGCGACACTCTACAAGTGAGAAACTTGTAGGGGTCGTTTTTTAATTTATAAAAAAATTATATTTTTGAAAATGAATTTGACAGTGTAAAGAGTGTTTAAATTATAAATATAAAGAGGGTGAAAAAATGAGTTTAAAAAATATAAGCAAGTATAAATCTGTAAGGTTTTTAATTGTTTTGAGGATGCAAAAATACAGTTGATTTATTATTTGATTTATAGTATCTTTATTATGAAGCTTGGTTAGTTGAAGCTAACTAGTCTTTTAAAAAACTTATTTTAACGTTTGGGAGGATTTGTAAGAAAATGAGAATAAATCCACTGGTTGTATTATTATTCAATATTATACTGCCTTTAGCTGTTATGTTTCCCGGAAATAAGTATCAACATATATTTTTTCTTGGCTTTGCGATAGTTACTCTTTTAATTTCGGCGAAATTTAAACGATTGGCAAAGTTTGTCACGATATACCTTGTTTTATTAGGGATGCAGCATTTTTTTATATCGAGTAATGCTATTTCCTCGAAAACTTTTGGAATGATTTTAATGATTTCTATACAATTCATACCTTGTCTTATGATGGCAAGTATTTTAGTTAAAGATTATAGTCCAAGCGAACTTATTTCTGCCCTTGAGCCTTTTAAAATTCCAAAACCGTTTTTAGTATCTTTGGCAATAGTAGTAAGATATATGCCGACATTTAAACGGGAATTTTTATTTATGAAAGAATCTATGAGGCTTAGAGGTATCCCGTACAGCATAAGAAAGCCGATAAAGAGTTTTGAGTATTTTTTAGTGCCTCAGCTATTTAGGTGTTCAATATTAGCAGATGAAATAACATCGGCGGCACTTACAAAAGGTATAACAAACCCTAAAAGACGTACGTCTTATTATGATATGAGAATGAAAGCCATTGACAGTTTTATGTGCATCTTGCTCATTGCAGGAACAGGAGGATTTATTATATGGCGATAATGGAAATGATCGATTATGGCTTTAGATATGAAAATGAGAGAGAGTATGTAATAAAAAATATAAATTTCAAGATAGATGCAGGAAAAGTAATTCTTATAGCAGGAGATAGCGGAAGCGGGAAATCCACTTTTTTAAAATCATTAAATGGACTTATACCACATATAGTAGAGGGGGAAGTTTTAGGAAAGAGGTTTCTTGATGGAAAAGACTTTGATGATATGCCTATTTATGAAATAAGTAGTTTGATAGGTTCTGTATTTCAAAATCCCAGAAGTCAGTTTTTTACGCTAAATAGTACAAGCGAGTTAGTGTTTGCTATGGAAAACTACGGGTTTTCAAAAAAAGAAATGGTAGAAAGACTTAGTTTATTAACTAAAGAAATTCCTATAAAAAATCTTATGGATAGGGATATTTTATCTTTATCAAGTGGAGAAAGACAGCTTTTAGCACTGGGGTCGGCTATGGTGTTAAGTCCTAAGATACTGCTTTTGGATGAGCCATCTGCAAATCTCGACTATAGAAATGCTATGAAACTTAGAGTTCTTATAAAGAGACTTAAAGATTTAGGGAAGACGGTTTTGATTGCGGACCATAGATTTTTTTATCTGAACAATATAATAGATAGAGTGTTTCTAATAGAGGAAAGTAGCATAAAAATTTATCAAAGCGAAGAGGAGTTTAAAAATTCACATTACAATACAAGAAGTTTTGAATTGTTCAAAATGAAAATTCCTTTTAAGAAGGAAGATGTTTCTAAGGTGAAATTTGCAGAACTGGAAAATGTAATTAAAAAGCAAATTTTAGAAGATATTTCACTATCTTTTTATAAAGATGAAATAACTACTATCGTAGGAATAAATGGAGCAGGGAAAACCACTCTTGCAAGGCTTTTAACAGGTTCTATTAAACCGGATAAAGGGCAAATTAAAACTGACGAAATGCCTTTTTACATAATGCAGGACGCTGACTACCAGTTATTTGGTACAAGTGTGTTAAGTGAAGTTAGTTTATCAAATAAAGATTTAGATGAAGAAAAAGTCGAACAAGTTCTTAAACGGCTTGATATATGGAAATACAAAAACTCACATCCTTTTGATTTAAGCGGAGGAGAAAAGCAAAGGTTACAGATAGCTATGGCGGCATTATCAGGGAAAAAAATATTGATATTAGATGAACCTACGAGCGGATTAGATGTTAAGTCTATGTTTAAAACTGTTACGGAAATAGAGGAAATATCAAAAGAAAGAGCAGTTATCATTATTTCTCACGATTATGAGTTTATTAGAAAAATAGCGCATAGGATAATTCATATTGAGAAAGGAAGGGTAAAAGAGGACTTTTATTTAAACGAAGAAACAGTTGAAAAACTTAATAATATTTTTAAAGAGATGGAGGAGATAGAAGATGAGGAAATTAAAGCTTAAGGATTTGGTATTTATTGCCCTTTTGACAGTCATATATGTTTTGATATATATGGCAGGAATGACATTTGTGTCGATTTTGGGACCTGTAGGGCATACATTTAGTCCGGGAATTGGAGGTCTTTTATGTGGTTCTATAATTATTTTTATGAATAGAAAAGTCGGAAAGATGTGGGAATACACTATCTTTATGTTGTTGGTTATGGGTGCATTTTCGCTGATAGGAGGAGGGTATATTCCTTGGATTATATCGACAGTTTCTATGGGTATTGTAGCTGATTTTATTGCGTCAAAAAATAACAATACAAAGATATGGAAAATTGCTGTAGCCTCAGGACTTATGCATATGGGACAGGCATGGGGAGCTATCATTCCATCTATATTTTTTCTTGAAAGTTATCGATCGCATTGGATAGAAAGAGGAGTGAACCCAGCAGAAATGGACGCTATGATTAAGGCTACCAGCGGAGTTATGGGATTAGTGTCTACAGTTGTTGTTTTTACTATGGGCTTTATCGGAGTGTATTTAGGAAACATTATAATTAGAAAGCATTTGGATAAGATGAAAAACTAGAAAGGAAAAGTCTATGATTTACAAAAAACTTAAAAAATATGTACCGGAAAAGCTATGGTGTGCATATACAGGGATTTTGATGACATTTTTATCGGCTGTTTTTATAATAATAAGCTACTATTATATTTATCATTTTTTGAGACAGATTATTATGGACTATTCAGGAATGAATATGATATCAGAGGCATCTAAGATAGTATTTTATCTTATGCTTGGTATGGTTACTTATTTTATGGCTGTATTTCTTACACATATTTTGGCATTTAGGTTGGAGACAAATTTAAAAAAAGAAGGAATAAGACATATTTTGAGTTCGTCATTTAGCTTCTTTGATAAAAATGAATCAGGACGAGTAAGAAAGATAATTGATGATAACACAGCACTAACCCATATGAGTGTGGCTCATCTGATACCGGATTTGTCAACGGCTGTATTTATACCGATTTTAGGTATAGGATTGTCTTTTTATGTAGATTGGCGCATGGGTTTACTCTTCGTTTTTACACTTTTTTCAGGAGTGGGAATTACGAGAAAAATGATGGGCGAAATGTCTTTTATGGAGAAGTATATGAAAGCGGCAGAAAAGATGAATGCCGGTGCTGTAGAGTATGTAAGGGGTATTCCTGTATTAAAAATATTTAAAGCTAATATAGAGGCACTTAAGGATTTTTATAAATCAGTGACAGATTATTCAAAGCTGGCACTATATTACAGTATGAGTTGCAGAAAGTGGTATGTTATATTTCAAGTGTTTTTTAATGCTATTTATCTTGTAGCTTTGTTTTTTGGATATATGGAAAACAAGAATTCTTATGAACTACTTTCAAAATTCGTATTTTATGCAGCTTTTAACGGAGTAATTCTCGTGTCATTTATGAAAATTATGTATGTCGGGATGAATGTTTTTCAGGCGAGCAGTAGCATTGAAAAAATAGAAAAGATTTTTGAAGAAATGTCTAAAGAAAAATTAAAAAGCGGAACTGTAGAAGAAATGAAAAGTGGCAGTATTGAATTTAAAAATGTGAGTTTCGGTTATGAGGAAGATCTTATTATTAACGACTTGTCATTTAAGTTAGAAGAGGGTAAGCAGTATGCACTTGTAGGAGCGTCGGGAAGCGGGAAGTCTACTATAGCAAAGCTAATATCCGGTTTTTACAGATTAAACAGTGGAGAAATTACAATAGGAGGACACTCTCTTGAAGAATATAAAGAAGGTGTGCTTGCAAAAAATATAGCAAATGTATTTCAAGATGCAAAACTCTTTAAGACTACCATTTTTGAAAATGTGAAGATAGGAAATCCTAAAGCCGGTTATGAAGAGATTATGGAGGCACTTAGACTGGCACAGTGCGATGAAATTTTAGAAAAATTTAAAACAAGAGAAGAAACGGTAATAGGAGCAAAAGGGGTACATCTTTCAGGTGGAGAGGTGCAAAGAATAACCATAGCCAGAGCAATACTTAAAGATGCTAAAGTTATTATTATGGACGAAGCATCTGCTGCGGCGGACCCTGAAAATGAATATGAACTTCAAAAAGCACTATCTAATCTTATGAGAAAAAGAACTGTGATTATGATAGCACATAGACTGAGTTCTATTAAAAATGTAGATGAGATATTAGTAGTAGACAGTGGGAAGATTATAGAGCGTGGAAGCCATAGCGAGCTTATTAGCAAAGACAGCAGATATAAGGTGCTGCAAGAGGAATATAAAAGAGCGAACGAGTGGAGGATAAGATGATGAAAGAGTTTCTTAAAAAGAAATTTGGTCTAACGGACAGCGGGATAGAGGCTGTTAAAAAAGCAAGCATTTTATCTTTTTTTGTCAATGGGGGATATATGGCATTTATGATGATTGCTATGTATTACGCAAATAATGTATTAAATGAAGTGGATAAGCCTGCTCTTTATTATATAGGGATAATTGTTGTAGTCGCTGCTATAACCTATGTTGTAGTAGATAAAGAATATGTAAGTACATATAATGCAACTTATACTGAGGCTGCAAATCTAAGATTTGAAATAGCTGATAGAATAAAAGAACTGCCTTTATCATATTTTTCAAAGCATAACTTAAGCGATCTGGCACAGACTATAATGCAAGATGTACTGGATATAGAGCACGCTATGAGTCACGCTATGCCACGTTGCATAGGATACAGTGCTTTCTTGTTTGTGATTTGTGTGCTTTTATTTTTGTCAAAACCTGCACTTGCTTTGGCTGTAGTCTTACCTTTGACAATAGGTTTTTTAATGATTTTTCTGTCAAAAAATGTACTAAAGAAATGGATTCAAAAGTATTTTTACAGAGCTAGAGAAATTATAGAAACCTTTCAGGAAACTATAGAAATGCATAGAGAAATCAAAAGCTACGGACTTAAAGATGAATACTTTAACGATACTGCAAAGGCACTGGAAGATGCTGAAAAACTCAGACTAAAGGCAGAATTCGTACAGGCAGTTCCTATGCTGTTTTCAGTTACTTTTATGAAGATAACACTAGGTACAGTTGCTACGGTATCGGCAGTTTTACTGAAATCCAATGCTATAGAAGTTGTTTTTGTAATAGGGTTTTTGCTTGCGTCGGTTAGGTTGGTAGATGCTGTAGGAGCAATGGAAGAAAATTTTGTGGAACTTTTCTACATCGACGCAAGGGTAAAGAGGATAAATGAACTTAGGGAGTTTAATACTCAAAAAGGCAGAGATGTAGAACTTAAAAACTTTGATATAGAACTTAAAAATGTATACTTTGATTATGATGAAAATACAAAAGTAGTAGACGCAGTAAGTTTTATAGCAAAGCAAAATGAGGTAACAGCGATAGTCGGACCATCAGGCTGTGGGAAATCCACACTTCTTAGACTTATATCAAGGCTTTATGATTATAATGACGGAAAAATAATCATAGATGGGAATGATATAAAAGATATTTCTACAGATTCACTTTTTGAAAATATCTCTTTTGTGTTCCAAGATGTAATACTTTTTAATGCGTCTGTTATGGATAATATAAGGATAGGAAAAGCAGATGCTACAGACGAAGAGGTAATGAAGGCGGCAAAACTTGCAAATTGCAGTGACTTTATCGAAAAACTGCCTGATGGCTATAAAACTATGATAGGAGAAAACGGAAGTAAGTTATCAGGTGGAGAAAGACAGAGAATATCAATAGCCAGAGCCTTTCTTAAAAATGCTCCGATAATTCTCCTTGATGAGATAAGTTCCAGCTTAGATGTTGAAAATGAGCTTAAAATTCAAAGTTCATTAAATAAACTAATCGAAGATAAAACTGTTATAATTGTCTCGCATAGGCTTAAATCTGTAGAAAAGGCAGATAAGATTGTGGTTATAGACAGAGGTAGAGTTGATAACATAGGAAGCCATAGCGAACTTTTAGAAAATTCAAAGCTATATGGCAGGCTTATAGAAAAATCGGATTTGACGGAAAGTTTTGTATATTAAAACAAAAATGGCATAAAAATTGCTTAAGTAAGTACCAGTTTATATAGTTCGTAAATAAATATATATATGCTGGTATTTATTTTTGCAAAAGTAGAATAGTTTTAGGGGAAAAGTGTAGTTTATTTACAAGCTTTTAGGCATTATTTTGATGATTTTATTATATCTAGGAGGTGCAAACTTGGATTTACAAAATGTTGTAATTGAAAAAAAATCTGACATCGCATTGATAAAAATCGACAAACCCGAGTCATTAAACGCATTAGACAAAAACTTGGTTTTGGAACTTAAATATGCTTTTGAGAATGTGGGAAATGATGATGAGATTTCTGCAATTATTCTGACAGGAGAGGGAAAAGCTTTTGTCGCCGGAGCAGATGTAAAACAAATGAGCACTATGAATGCAGATGAGGCTAGAGAGTTTTCAAATCACGGAATGGAATTGATGACCTACATAGAAAATGTAGAAAAGCCCGTAATAGCAGCAGTAAATGGCTTTGCTTTGGGTGGAGGCTGTGAACTCGCTCTAGCTTGCGACCTTAGAATTGCGAGCAGTAAAGCGAAGTTCGGACAGCCTGAAGTAGGACTTGGAATAACTCCGGGATTTGCAGGAACACAAAGACTTCCTAGACTTATAGGAAGTTCTAATGCAAAGCTGATGATTTTTACAGGGGATATCATAGACTCAAATGAGGCTTATAGATTAGGACTTGTAAATTCTGTAGTAGAACCTGATGAACTTCTTGCTACTGCTGAAGAGCTTGCAAAGAACATAGCGTCAAAATCGAAACTGGCTGTAGGATATTCAAAAACAGCAATAAATAGAGGGATGCAGGTGGATATGGAAACAGGGGTAGAACTGGAGAAAAATCTTTTTGCACTGTGCTTTGCCTCTTATGACCAAAAAGAAGGTATGACAGCGTTTTTAGAAAAAAGAAAACCAAATTTTAAGTAATCTGGAGGTATTGATATGAAAATATGTGTAATAGGCTCGGGAACTATGGGTAACGGAATAGTACAGGCATTTGCGACTAAAGGACATCAGGTAGTAATTAAAGGGCATAGACAGGAGTCTATGGATAAAGCTATGGCAAGTCTTGATAAAGGATTATCAAAACTTGTTGAAAAAGGAAAAATGACCGGAGAAGACAAAGACAAAGCTATGGCAAACATATCTACGACTTTATCTTATGAAGATGTAAAAGACGCAGATCTTGTAATAGAGGCTATAGTGGAAGATATGAAAGTAAAAGAAACCGTATTTAAAGAGCTTGATGCTGTTTGCAATGAAAAAACAATATTGGCTACAAATACATCATCTCTTTCTATTACCGAAATCGCCTCATTTACAAAAAGACCTGAAAAAGTTATAGGAATGCATTTTTTTAACCCTGTTCCGATTATGAAGCTTACAGAAATAATCACAGGACAAAAAACATCTGATGAAACTTTTGATACCGTTTTTAAAATAGCAGCCGAGATAGGAAAAGTTCCTGTAAGAGTAGAAGAATCCCCAGGATTTGTGGTAAACAGAATCTTAGTTCCTATGATAAATGAAGCGGTTGGAATTCTATCTGAAAATGTAGCTTCAAAAGAGGACATAGATGAGTCTATGAAACTTGGAGCAAATCATCCTATGGGACCTTTGGCTTTAGCTGATTTAATAGGACTTGATGTGTGTCTGGCTATAATGGAGGTTCTTTATAATGAGTTTTCTGACCCTAAATACAGACCTCATCCACTACTTAGAAAAATGGTAAGGGCAAATAACCTTGGAAGAAAAACTGGAAAAGGGTTTTATGAATATTAAAAAATAAAATACAATTGGGGGAAAAGCTATGAGAGAAGTTGTAATAGTAAGTGCTGCAAGAACACCTATAGGTTCTTTTGGAGGAAGCTTGGCAAGTGTTTCTGCTGCTGAGCTTGGAATAACTGCTGCAAAAGGGGCTATTGAAAAAGCAAAAATCGATCCGAAACTAATAGACACGGCAATAATCGGAAATGTTCTTCCTGCCGGTCTTGGACAAAACATCGCAAGACAGATATCTCTAGGTGCAGGGATGAGTAACGAGTCTACATCTTTGACCATAAACAAAGTTTGCGGTTCAGGGCTTAGAGCTGTATCTATGGCTGCTCAGTTTATAATGCTAAAAGATGCTGAGATTGTATTAGCGGGAGGAACCGAAAGTATGACAAATGCACCTTATTGCAGCAGTGCTGTGCGTAGCGGTGCAAGAATGGGAAATACCCAAATGGTCGACACTATGATTAACGATGCTCTTACAGACGCATTTAACGGATACCATATGGGTATAACAGCAGAAAATATAGCTGAAAAATGGAAACTTACCAGGGAAATGCAAGATGAATTTGCTCTAGCCAGTCAGCTTAAGGCTCAAAAAGCTATAGAAGAAGGCAAGTTCAAAGATGAAATAGTTCCCGTAGTAATTAAATCCAGAAAAGGCGAGGTTGTAGTTGACAAAGACGAATATCCTAAATTCGATATGACTATAGACAAATTACAAAAATTAAAACCGGCGTTTAAAAAAGACGGTACGGTTACAGCCGGAAATGCGTCAGGTATCAACGATGGAGCAGCTATGCTGATCGTGATGTCAAAAGAAAAAGCCGATGAGCTGGGACTGGAAGTAATGGCGACTATCGCTTCATATTCGTCTGCCGGAGTAGACCCTGCTATAATGGGATACGGACCTGTATCAAGCACAGTAAAGACCTTAGAAAAAGCAAATATGAAAGTAGAAGATTTAGACCTTATAGAGGCAAATGAGGCTTTTGCAGCCCAGTCACTTTCAGTAGTTCAAGATTTAAAACTGAATCCTGAAATCGTAAATGTGAATGGTGGGGCGATTGCATTAGGACACCCTGTAGGAGCGTCAGGTGCGAGAATACTCACTACCTTACTATATGAAATGAAAAGAAGGGACGCTAAAAACGGACTTGCTACACTTTGTATAGGCGGAGGAATGGGAACGGCTATAGTAGTGAAAAGATAGAATATGTTCAAAAAATGAACAATAAAATCGAAATCTTTAGTTATAAATTTAAAAATGTAATAATAATAAACACATAACAGATTTTGTGTTCAAAAAATGGACACGAAATCTGTTGTTGAGTTTAGCTAATATCTTAAATATTCATTTGTAGAACAAATTTTTAACGATATACTTTAAGAAAAGTTGGCATTAAATTTGCTTTCAAATTCATTGTGAAAAAATAAATAAAATAATTGATAATCAATTGTAAAAAAATCTGATTTAATTATTGAATCAATAATCAACAAAGGAGGAAGAAAAATGGAGTTTGGTTTTTCAAAAGAGCATTCATTGCTAAGACAAATGTATAGAGAGTTTGCAGAAAACGAAGTTAAACCTCTAGCTGCTGAAATTGACGAAATGGAAAGATTTCCGGTTGAAACTGTGGAAAAAATGGTAAAGGCCGGATTTATGGGAATTCCTTTTCCTAAGAAATACGGCGGAGAGGGCGGAGACAACCTTGGGTATGCAATGGCTGTAGAAGAACTTTCCAGAGCGTGTGCAACTACCGGAGTTATCGTTTCTGCTCATACTTCATTAGGTGCAAATCCGATATATGAATTTGGAACAGAAGAACAAAAAGAAAAATTCTTAGTGCCTCTAGCCAAAGGAGAAAAACTGGGAGCCTTTGGTCTTACAGAACCTAATGCGGGAACTGATGCTGCGAGTCAACAAACAACAGCTGTACTTGACGGCAACGAGTATGTATTAAACGGTTCAAAAATCTTTATAACAAATGCAGGATATGCTCATACATATATTATTATGGCTATGACAGATAAAAAGGCAGGGACAAAAGGAATTTCAGCTTTTATAGTAGATGCTGATACACCCGGGTTTACTGTAGGACCTAAAGAGAAGAAACTGGGAATAAGAGGTTCAGCTACTTGTGAGTTAATATTTGAAGATTGCAGAATTCCGAAAGAAAATCTATTAGGTAAAGAAGGAATAGGCTTTAAGGTTGCAATGAAAACACTGGACGGCGGAAGAATAGGAATTGCATCTCAAGCACTTGGAATTGCTCAGGGAGCACTGGACGAAACTATCAGCTATGTAAAAGAAAGAAAACAGTTCGGAAGATCTATTTCTCAGTTCCAAAATACACAGTTTCAGTTAGCTGATATGGCAGCAAAGATTGAGGCATCAAGATTACTAGTTTATAAAGCTGCATATAACAAAGACAAAGGTCTTTCTTACTCATATGAGGCTGCTATGGCAAAATTATTTGCAGCAGAAACAGCTATGGAAGTTACTACTAAGGCAGTTCAACTTCATGGTGGATACGGATATACCCGAGAATATCCTGTTGAAAGAATGATGAGAGATGCAAAAATTACTGAAATTTATGAGGGAACTTCTGAAGTTCAAAGAATGGTAATTTCCGCATCATTATTAAAATAAAAAGGAGGCTATTTCTAATGAATATAGTTGTTTGTATAAAACAAGTACCAGATACTACTGAAGTTAAATTAGATCCAAAAACAGGAACACTTATTCGTGATGGCGTTCCGTCTATTATAAATCCTGACGATAAAAGTGGACTGGAGGCCGCACTACAGTTAAAAGACAAGCACGGTGCTCATGTTACGGTAATAACTATGGGTCCTCCTCAAGCAGATGAGGCTCTTAGAGAGGCACTTGCTATGGGAGCTGACAGAGCGATACTTCTTACAGACAGAGCGTTTGCAGGGGCAGATACATGGGCTACATCATCTACTATAGCCGGAGCTATTAAAAAATTAGATTATGATTTAGTAATAGCAGGAAGACAGGCTATAGACGGCGACACTGCTCAGGTTGGACCACAGATAGCTGAGCATTTACAGCTGCCATCAGTGACTTATGTGGAAGATGTAGAGTTTGATAATGACTCTATAATAGTAAAAAGAGCATTTGAAGACAGCTATCATAGAATCAAAGTTAAAACTCCTTGCCTTATAACTACACTTAAAGAAATGAACGAGTCGAGATATATGAGAGTTTCAGGTGTTTACGATGCTTTTGCTGATGGAAGAGTGGAGAACTGGACTGTAAATGATATAGAGGTGGATCATGCAAACTTAGGACTTAAAGGTTCTCCTACGAAAGTTAAAAAATCATTTACAAAAGGTGCCAAAACAGCAGGAAAAGTATTTGACGTAGACTCAAAAGAGGCAGTTAAAATAATCGTAGACAAATTAAAAGAAAAATATGTAATTTAATTTTAATAATAGTGAGGAGGTCGAAAAAATGAATTTAGCAGAGTATAAAGGAGTTTTAGTTTATATAGAGCAAAGAGAAGGAGAAATCCAAAAAGTATCACTTGAATTGCTGGGAAAAGGAAAAGAACTGGCTGAAAAACTGGGCGAAAAACTAAGTGCTGTAGTTTTAGGACATAATATCAAAGGGTTAGCTGATGAACTGATATATCATGGAGCAGAAAAAGTTATAACAGTGGATCATGAAGTTCTTAAGAACTTTACAAACGAACCTTACACAAAAGCACTTACTGCTGTAATCAATAATGAAAAACCTGCTATAGTTTTAGTAGGAGCTACATCAATAGGTAGAGACGTTGCGCCTAGAACTTCTGCAAGAATACACACAGGACTTACTGCTGACTGTACATCTTTAGATATAGACGACGAAACCGGAAACCTGATGATGACCAGACCTGCATTTGGTGGAAACATTATGGCGACTATAGTATGCCCTGATTTTAGACCGCAGATGTCTACCGTAAGACCAGGAGTTATGATTAAACCTGAAAGAAACACAGCGAACAAAGGCGAAGTAGTAGAATTTGATGCCGGATTATCTTCAAGCGACCTAAATGTTGAAATACTTGAAATAATCAAAGAAGATAATAAAAAAGTAAATATCGAAGAAGCAAAAATTCTGGTTTCTGCCGGCAGAGGTATGGGTTCTAAAGAAAATCTCGATTCTTTATATGAACTTGCAGAAGAGTTAAAAGGAGAAGTTTCAGGTTCTCGTGCAGTTATTGATAACGCATGGCTTGATAAAGACAGACAGGTAGGACAAACAGGTAAGACTGTAAGACCTGATGTTTACTTTGCTTGTGGTATTTCAGGAGCTATCCAGCATATAGCAGGTATGGAAGAGTCGGAGCTAATTATAGCAATCAATAAAAATCCTGACGCTCCTATATTTGAAGTTGCGGATTTAGGAATAGTAGGAGATGTGAGCAAGGTATTGCCTCTTCTTACTGAGGAACTGAGAAAATCTAAAACACAGTAGTAGATATGTATTTTGAATGAGAGGAATATATAGTATACTGAAAAATTTGATTTTAAGGCGATATATGATCTATCGCTTCAAGTTGTAGACAAAGTCCAAGCAAATATGTTTGGATAAGACAGTAGAAAAAACACCTTTGGATTTTTAGCCTAAAGGTGTTTTTTAATTTTGAACTCTATAAACACATATAGCCCTTACTTTTATATTCACGATAGCCATTTTTGTTGGTAGTAATATATTATTCCTATGTTTTCAATTTTTTCATATATGACTTCAAATGTTTTACCCTCGTAAAGGTTTCTGTGAGATGAATGAAGTAATTAAAAATACATCCATTTCCGTCTTTATTTTCTTCATAATTATCTCTATCATTTTTAGACTCATTTTTTTCTTCAAATCAAATGTATTGCTGTTCGGAATCAAAAAAGTGGTATAATCAAAAGCGAAAAGAAGTGATATATATGGCAAGAATAGAAAAGAGGCGTTGAATAATCAAAGACAAAAGCATGGCAGTCAAAGGATATTTACGATTTTTGCTGGTATTTGCATAGTGATGATAATAAAAAGAGATTCGGAACAATTTCATAAAAGAGGTGTTATTATGGTTTATGATTGCTTGATTATTGACGATGAAGAAAGTTTGTTGGATAGTACAAGTGAATATTTGAATCTGTTTGGTATAAGGACTATTACAGCACAATCAATAGATAGATGTTTTGAAATCATATCAAGCCATACTGTGAAGTTAATTTTGTTAGATATAAACTTGGGAGATGAATCAGGATTTGAAATTTGCAAGAAGATACGGCAGATGAGTGAAGTACCAATTATATTTATCAGTGCACGTAGTAGTACAGATGATATGATATTAGCACTACATATAGGAGGAGATGACTATATACAGAAGCCCTATTCACTAAGTTATTTGCTGGCCAAAATACAAGTGTTCTTAAAAAGATATTATCCTGAAGATTCATTGGAAGCAATCCAATTAGGGCATTGTAAGGTTAATTTAAAGAAGGAAGAATTATATAGTAATGGAACAAGAGTAAAACTGAAGGGAATGGAAAAAAAGTTACTATTTTACTTAATAAAAAATCAAGGAAGAACCATAGGAAAAGAGGAATTATTTAAAAATGTATGGCAAGACAGCATTACGGGAGATAACACATTAAATGTTCAT
The DNA here is from genome assembly GCA_041831635.1 of Acetoanaerobium sp. Classification (GTDB taxonomy): domain Bacteria; phylum Bacillota; class Clostridia; order Peptostreptococcales; family Filifactoraceae; genus Acetoanaerobium. Next base: position 21,834 of record JBHASY010000055.1, read on the forward strand.
ATTCGCAGGCTGAGAGAAAAAATAGAAATTGATCCGAATGACCCGCAGGTTTTAAAAACGGTTTGGGGAGTGGGATATATTTTAATGTTAGGAGAATGAGAATGAAGAAAGAATATCTCAAATTTTTGCCGATTTTATTGGTTTTATGGGTGGGCTTAATATACTTGTGTACACCGACAATTAAAAAACCGAATGATTTTGCTGAGATAAATTATATATCAAAGTCGATCGAAAAAAATTGGGATAAATGGGATAGTGAAGCTATAAGTGAAATTAAGAGCCATATTAAATTCTATATTATAAACAATAATGGAAAGGTTATATACGAATCAAAGGGAAGTAATCGCAATGGTCTACAAGACTCAATTAAAAACAGAGATACCATAATAGATGTCATAAAAGATGGAAGCGTAGTAGGAAAAGTTGTTTTTTTAAATGAAGACTACGAGTTGTTCGTAGAAAATAGTCTTAGAATGAGAAACATATATATACTTATTACAACTATATTTTTGATAATAATTGCGATAGTGATATATGTTGTATGGAAAAAAATAATTTATCCTTTGAATCAAATGACGGTTTTTGCAGAGAGGATTTCTGACGGAAATCTGGAGATGCCCTTAATAATACACAGCAATACTGCTTTTAGAGAATTTGCCAATAGTTTTGATATTATGAGAGAGAAATTGTTAACATCTCAAATCAATGAGAAAAATGCCCTAAAAAAGAGAAAAGAGCTTATAGCATCATTGAGTCATGATATAAAAACTCCTATTGCATCAATAAAAGCCACAACGGAGTTATTGTGTATACAAGAAGATAATGAGTTAAAGAGAAAAAAGTTGATAATCATTATGGATAAAGCTGAACAAATCAATATTCTCGCATCTAATCTTTTACAATCAACATTAGATGAATTGGAGGAGATGGAAGTTATACCCAGAGAAGAGTTCAGTGATGTTTTATCCGATATCATTCGCAGTGCGGATTACAAGAACTATATTCAATCGTTTTCGATTCCTTCTTGCATAGTAAAGATAGATAAAAACAGGCTTTTACAGGTTTTTGATAACATTATCAATAATTCTTATAAGTATGCTGATACAGAGATTGTTGTGTCATCATATTTTGTTGATAATTATCTTCGATTATCAATTTGCGATTTTGGAGACAGTCTTGATGAAGATGAGATAGAATTGGTAGATAAAAGGTTTTATAGGGGGAAAAACGCAAAAGAATTTGCGGGTTCGGGATTGGGCTTGTATATATGCAGAAACATTATAGATAAGAGCGGTGGAAGAATTTTTTTTGAAAAACTGGAAAACAAATTTCGCGTAACTATGGATTTGCCACTGGCATAAAAGAATAAAAATTACTACGGTAAAAAATAACCAACTGATAGATGGTGTATTTACTCGTAGTGATTTTTTTGTTTTCCGGATTTAATAGAATCAGTAATGATTTGCACGAGATTGCATGATAGATATGGATTAAGGATATTTATGTGGTGGTTAAGAAATGTTAAGGAAAAGATAAAGACCGGTAAGATTTTGGATGTTAAAATTAAAGCAGAAAGAGGGAGTATACTTTGAAGGGAGGCACAAAAAAATGACAAATAAAGACAGAATAGTATTGATAAAAACAGAGAAGCTTTGCAAAAGTTTTTCTAAGAAAAATTATAATGAGCATATATTAAAAAATATAGATTTGGAAATATATGAGAAGGATTTTACTGTAATTATGGGAGCATCAGGTTCAGGCAAGTCAACGCTATTATATATGCTTTCAGGAATGGATAATCCATCATTAGGAAGAGTCTTTTTTAGGAACGAGGAAATCTCGAATAAAACAAACGATGAGTTATCAATATTCAGAAAAAATCACTGTGGATTTATTTTTCAGCAAATAAACTTAGTTAGCAATCTGACAGTCTTGGATAATATTGTTATGTGCGGGTTATTGAAAGATAAAAGGAATGCTGAGGTCCTAAAAAAGGCTAAGCATTTACTTTCAATAGTTAATATAGACGAAAAAAATTGGAGTAAAAGTCCTTCTGAAATATCCGGAGGAGAGGCTCAAAGAGTTGCAGTGGTGCGAGCTGAAATAAATGAACCGGATATATTATTTGCGGATGAGCCTACAGGCGCATTGAATTCTGAAGCCGGGAATAGAGTTTTGAAACTGTTGACAGATATTCATAAACAAGGTAGGAACATATTGATGGTTACTCATGATTTCAATGCAGCACTAAGAGGAAGCCGTGTATTGTATTTGAAAGACGGTATTATATGTGGTGAGTGCAACTTGGGAGAGTATGATGGGGGCGGTGAGTTAGGTAGAAATAAGCGTTTGAGTATTTTTTTGAAAGAAATGGGTTGGTGATTATGATAAATAGGCTATACATACTTATCCTCTCTAAGATGAAAAAAAGTATATACACATCTGTGATATTTGTTTTTCTGATAGGAGTATCTTCTTTTTTGATAGGGATATCCTTTTCTGTGGAAGATAGTTTTCTATCACTATTTGATGCTGTGTATACAAAAACAAACAGTGCAGATTATAGTGCTATATTTCCTAGAGGTTACTTAGATGAAAAAAAAGAGGAAACAGATATTCTGCTTAGAAAAGACGATATAATTACACAATATGAGTTAGAAGATGCATTGATTTTCCTGAAAACTCCTATTTCTGTGGAGAACAAAGAGGAATTACAGGGGTCATGGATAATACGAAATCTTGACAGAAAAAATTTTTTGTCCGGTGTAAGTGTTGTGGAAAAAATAGACTCGATTCAAAAAAATTCTATATTCGTCCCTTATATATGCAAGTCCTTATTTGGATTTAGATTGGGTGATGAATTATCCATAAGGCACAATGGGATTGATAGAATATTTCTAATATCCGGGTTTACTGAAGATATTCTGTATGGAAATAGAGGGATTATAGCTTTCGATGTTCCGGAGGATATGTTCTTTGAACTGGATAGGTATTTGGGAGATGGTGGACGTAGTGAATTGTTGCTGGTGAAATCAGAAGATGAACTTTTAAAACAGTATTTTATACCTCTGATAAAAGAGGCTGAATATGCAACTTATACAGATATATATGATGCTAAGTTTTCTATGCATTCAACTTTACACATATATGGCATCGTGATACTGTCACTTTCTGTCGTAACACTTGTTGTTGTGTGTTTGGTTATGTATTTTAGAATAAGAGATAGTTTTTACAAGGATTACAAGAACATTGGAGTAATGAAAGCATTGGGGTTTAGCAACACTGAAATTAGACTGTCGTATATATTCCAATATTTTTTATTAAGTATTATAGGAGGAGTTATTGGAATTATATTTTCAATACTATTTTCAAGTACAGTGGTTCCTTCGATAGCAGCCGAAAGCGGAATGAAGTGGGTAAATTTTTTCCATATTTGGAGAGCAGTAGAAATTGTTCTTATAGATTTAATAATAGTTTTCATTTTTGCTTTTTTTGCTACAAGTGCGATAAGAAAGATTACACCGGCGGCCGCTATAAGAGGCTACAATAGCAACTTTAATGGAGGAGTAGGGAGATCATTTTTTGGGAGAATACCACTCTCTTTGAATTTCTTGTCGGCACTATACTTATTTATAAGTAGAAAGAAACAGAATATAGCGATTACAGTTATTATAGCTCTTGCAGTGTTGTCGTCATCTTTTTTCATAACATTGTTCACTAATGTTGTGCAAAATGAAAATGGATTATCACAAATCAGTGGTATGGAAAAGTTTGATATTGTACTGAAAGCAAGGGATGGTGTCAATATTGATGAGTTATATAAGTCGATTGAAAATATGAAAAACACCAAGGTAGTAATAAAATGTATAGGCCCCGGTGGAGGAGGGATATTATGTGACAATATTATCACCGGAAGAATTACAGTCTATGATGACTACGAGAAAATTGACAAGATTGGGTTATATGAAGGCAGGTATCCATTTCATGATAATGAAATTGCCATATCTGTAAACTTGGCAAAGAGCTTGAAAAAAGGCGTAGGAGATGTGATTTTGATAAGAAATGACTATCAAGATAATGTTCCGGAAGAAGAATATGTGGTTACAGGACTTACGCAAGGAAGTTACACCGGTGGGCTTGATGTCTTCTTCAGTTTTGAGGGGATAAAAAAAATAGAGTCTGAGGCAAATTGGGAGTCGATATATGTATATCTGACTGAAGGGACAGATATAGAAAATACTATATCAAGTATAAAATATCAAATGAAAGATGAAATTATTTACATTGAAAATTTCAGGACATTATTTGAAGGTCAATTCTCATCTGTTATATACAATATAAAAGCAGTCATTGGTTGGGTATTGAGTGTGAGTATGTTTATTACACTTATAACGGTAATCTTGTTGGTAAAAACTGTTATGTTGAATAATGAAAGTGATTTTGGAGTCATGAGAGCGGTAGGGTTCACAATCTATCAGATAGCCAATCAAGTTTCGATGAGTATAATACCGGTACTTATTATTGCATCTTTTATAGGATATCTACTATCGTTGCTTTTTACAAATAAAATTTTGGAAATAATGTTACAAGGCATGGGAGTTTATGATTTGTATTTTAGCTTACCAAACGGATACATTGCTTGTTATATAATAGTTGCTATTTTGTTATCATATCTTATATCTCTGTTTTATGTATATAGGCAGAGGAAGTATCCTCCGAATTATATAATAAATAGGGAAGAGTGATAAATTACTTATAAGCTCTAGAGTAAATACAATGGTAAAATTGTTTAAATATTGCTATGCCATTTGTAGTTTGTAGTTTGTGGAGCAATAAGTATTTACATTGCAAATTTATTTGTGAAAAAAGCTCTGAATTAAAAATAACTATGTGGTAAGTTTTGCAAAATTTTTAAGAGAACGAAATGTAGTTTTAATAAGACCGGCATTAGCTTTGTTTGAGGGTGGTATGAATATGGAAACCTTGACAAATATTGAATTATAATTTATTATTAAATATAAATTCAGTATTGGAATAGAAAGAGGTGTGCTATGGCACAAGTATTAAAAGAAGAAGTTAGAAATAGAATACTTGAAGCAGCAGAAAAAGTATTTTATAAAAAGGATTATAGAGGTGCTAAATTAACAGAGATTGCAAAAGAAGCAGATATTCCTGTGGCACTAATTTATACCTATTTCAAGAACAAAGAAGTTTTGTTTGATGAAGTAGTAAGTTCTGTTTATATAAATTTCGAGTCGGCCTTTAATGAGGAAGAATCTTTGGAAAAAGGTTCTGCTTCGGAAAGGTTTGATGAAGTTGGTGAGAATTATATCCATGAACTTTTAAAAGAACGTAAAAAGTTAATTATTTTAATGGATAAAAGCTCAGGGACAAAGCATAAAGAAGCAAAACAAAAACTCATATCGCAAATGCAGGTTCATATTGAAGTAAGTCTGAAAAGACAATCAGAAAAGGAATATGATACAATGCTTGCCCATATTTTAGCAAGTAATTTCACAGAAGGACTTCTTGAAATAGCAAGACACTATCAAAGTGAAAAGTGGGCTAAAGATATGCTAAAACTTATTGCAAGGTGTTATTACAAGGGAGTGGAATCTCTGTAATTAGCACTAAAACACAGACTTTGCGTAATTAGCAAAGTCTTACTTTAGACCTTAATATTGAATTAAAATTCAATATTATTCAATTTTGAAAGGAGAGTTGTTCATGCAGGAAAAGGAATTAAGAAAAAAAGTGATTGGGAAAAATGGCTTATCCAATTTACTTCTTGCTTTAAAAATAATGTTTGATTTGATACCACAAATCTTACTTGTATATTTGATTAGTTCTTTAATCACAAATGATATTAGCAAAGATAATTTGATGTATATATTCTTAGGGATCTTTATATCGTTTGTATTAAAAGGAGTGTTTTATTATTTTCAAGCAAAGGTTGCCCATGAGAAAGCATACGAAAAATTGACAGAACTTAGGTTGGATATTATCGGTCATCTGAAAAACCTAAGTTTGGGATTTTTCAAAGAACATAATACCGGAGAGCTTACAAACATCGTTCAGCATGATGTAGAGCAAGTGGAAATATATCTTGCTCATGGTCTTCCTGAAATAATGGCAGTTACACTTCTGCCTACTATCATTTTTATAGCAATGATTTTTGTTGACCCACGTCTTGCTCTTGGAATGATTGCCGGAGTTCCACTGATGTATTTGGTAAAAGTTCTTTCGCAAAAAACAATGGATAAAAACTTTTCAATTTATTTTAACCATGAAAATAAGATGAGAGAAGAGCTTATGGAATATGTAAAAAATATTTCTGTTATTAAGGCTTTTGCTAAAGAAGAGGAGATTAGTGAAAGAACATTAAAAACTGCAAGAGAATATATTTACTGGGTTAAAAAGAGTATGGGAGCAATCACAATTCCAATGGGACTCATTGACATATTTATGGAAATTGGGGTAGTAATTGTCATGATTTTGGGAAGTATCTTTCTTTATCATAGGGATATTACAACGCCTAATTTTATTCTTGCCATCATTTTATCGTCTGCTTTTACAGCATCTATAAGTAAGACGGCTACATTGCAACATTTTTCTATTGTGTTTAAGGAAGCTCTAAAGGCAATTGGAAAAGTTTTAACAGTTCCGCTTCCAAACAAGAAGACAGAACAAGGTTTAGAATTTGGAAACATAGAATTTAAAAATGTGAATTTTGCATACGGAAAAGATGGCTTTGAGCTTAAAAATATCAATTTGACTTTTAAGAAAAATAGCTTGAATGCCTTTGTAGGAGCAAGTGGTTGTGGGAAAAGTACTGTATCTAACTTGCTTATGGGATTTTGGGATGCAGACGAAGGACAAATACTGATAAATGGAAAAGATATAAAAGAATATAGTCAAGAAAATATCTCAATGCTGATTGGTAGTGTTGGGCAAGAAGTTATCCTTTTTGATTTAAGCATTTTTGAAAATATAGCAATTGGAAAACTAAATGCAACAAAAGAAGAAGTCATAGAAGCAGCTAAAAAAGCAAGATGCCATGATTTTATTTCAGCATTGCCAAATGGATATGAAACACGAGTAGGTGAAATGGGAGTTAAGTTATCCGGTGGAGAAAAACAAAGAATATCCATAGCAAGAATGATACTTAAAAATGTACCAATTCTGATATTGGATGAAGCGATGGCGGCGGTTGACAGTGAGAATGAAAAACTCATCAGTGAAGCGATAGATGATTTAAGTAATGACAAAACAGTTATTACAATTGCCCATCACTTAAATACAATTAGAAATTCGGCTCAAATTATTGTTATGGACAAGGGACTTGTTCTTGATGCAGGAAGCCATGCAGAACTGATGAATAGATGTGATTTTTATCGTGATATGGTTGAAGCACAAAACAAGGTTGACAGATGGAATTTGAAAGAGGTGGTAACAGAAAATGTTTAGAGAAATGTTAAAACTGCTCACAAAAACCGGCAAGAGAGATTTGATTATATCAAGTGTATTCTTCTCCCTTTATGGATTAAATTCCATAGCTATGATTGTTATCGTATTTTCTATACTGTTTCAGATATTTGATGGGACGAGTTTAGATAGGCTTTATAAATATTTTATTGCGATAGGAGTACTTGTAGTGTTCAAAGGTATTTGCAATATGGTCGCAGATATGAAAAAGCATAGTGCAGGTTTTGATATTGTTCAGCAAATAAGAGAACGCATGATTATCAAATTAAAGAAATTCAGTTTGGGATTTTATACCAATGAAAGATTGGGAGAAATCAATACAATTTTACACAAAGATGTTGATAATATGTCCCTCGTTGTAGGACACATGTGGTCAAGAATGTTTGGCGATTTTTTGATAGGTGCAGTTGTATTTATTGGTCTTGCAAGTATTGATTTCAAACTTGCTATTCTGATGGCTGTATCTGTTCCGATTGCACTTATCTTTCTATATCTGACAATTAAGCAATCTGAAAAAATAGAGAATCAGAATAACTCAGCACTTCTTGATATGGTCAGCTTATTTGTTGAATATGTAAGAGGAATACCTGTACTAAAGAGTTTTTCAAACAATAAGAGCTTGGATAATGAGCTTATGAATAAAACGAAAAAGTTTGGAGAAACAAGCAAAGCAGCTTCAAGATTTAAGGCAAAACAATTATCTATATTTGGTTTTTTACTGGATATTGGATATTTGGTTCTTTTAACCTCCGGAGCAATATTTGTTGTAAGGGGAAATCTTGATGTACTTCATTTTATTATCTTTGCGGTAATTTCAAAAGAGTTTTATAAGCCGTTTGCTTCTATGGAGGGGCATTATATGTACTATGTTTCGGCGGTAGACAGCTATGAGAGGCTTTCAAAAATTCTATATGCAGATGTAATTCCGGATAAAGTTGATGGGATTATTCCGAAAGATAATAATATAGCTTTTAAAAACATTGGTTTTTCCTATGAAAAAGATGAATTTAAAATGGAAAATTTAAGTTTTGATATTGATGAAAAAACAATGACAGCCTTAGTTGGAGAATCAGGAAGTGGCAAGACGACTATAACTAACCTGCTTTTAAGATTTTATGATGTACAGCAAGGCAAAATCACACTTGGCGATGTGGATATTAGAGAGATCCCTTATGATGAGCTGTTAGATCGTATAAGTATTGTTATGCAAAATGTTCAGTTGTTTGATAATACCATTGAAGAAAATATCAGGGTAGGCAAAAAAGGAGCTACAAAAGAAGAAATTATAGAAGCTGCAAAGAAAGCAAGGATACATGATTTCATTATGAGTTTGCCTAAAGATTATAAAACTGACATTGGAGAAAATGGTGGACTTCTTTCAGGTGGACAAAGGCAAAGAATATCTATTGCAAGAGCATTCCTGAAAGATGCACCGATTTTAATTCTTGATGAAATGACAAGTAATGTTGATCCTGTTAATGAGTCTTTAATACAGGATGCCATTACAGAGCTTGCAAAGAATAGAACCGTTCTGGTTATTGCTCATCATTTAAGAACAATTCAAAAATCTGACCAAATCCTCGTGTTCCAAAAAGGAAATTTACTTGAAAAAGGAAAACACAGGGAACTTCTTGCAAAAGATGGCTACTATACAAAATTATGGAAAGCTCAGTATGAGGTGTAACTATGATTTTGTTAAAAGATGTTTCTTATGAATGGGAAGATGGGCGAGCTGCTTTAAAAAATATCAATCTTGAAATTAAAAAAGGTGAATTTGTTTTAATTTCAGGGAAAAGTGGAAGTGGCAAAAGCACTCTTGGAAGCGTACTGAATGGTCTTATTCCGCATTATTACAAAGGCAAAATGCAAGGGGAAGTCTTTGTATCCGGAAAAGATATAGGCAAATTATTGCTTCATGAAATAGGTCATATTGTAGGAACTGTATTTCAAGATCCAAGAAGTCAGTTTTTTACGACAACGACAGATGAAGAGATATCTTTTGGACTTCAAACCATCTGCAAATCAAGAGATGAAATCAAGCAGAGAGTGGAAGAAGTGTATGCAGAATTGGATATGGAGGAACTCAAAGGGAAATCTGTTTTTGAATTATCAAGCGGGCAGAAACAAAAGATAGCTATTGCAAGTATCTATGCGATGAATCCGGAAGTTTTGATTTTGGATGAACCTTCAGCAAATTTGGATATGAAAGCAGCCTTTGACCTATTTTTAATTTTAGAAAAATTAAAGAAAAAAGGAACAACAGTGGTCTTAATTGAACATCGTTTGTACTATGTAAAATCTCTATTTGACCGTTTTCTTTTGGTTAAAGATGGAGAAATTGCACAGGACTTGAGTCGGGAAGAGGTTATCCATCTTGAAGGGGAGTTTTGGGATGAGAATGGACTAAGAACTCTTGAATTAGAAGAATACAGGATAAGTGAGAAGGAAGACTCATATAAATTAAATGATCAAAGTATCAGCGGAAAAGATTTGAGATTTTGCTATCCGAATGTAGCTAAGGATGGAAATAAGCAAAACAAGTACATTTTAAATCATCTTGATTTCAATATGGAGTGCGGAAAAGCTATTGGTCTTATTGGGGTAAATGGTACCGGGAAAACTACTTTTGCAAGGGTGATTTCAGGACTTGAGAAGATAAAAGAGGGGAAGATATGGGCGGAAAAAGATAAATCGCTTAATCATAAAGACTTAATGGATATGTCGTATTTTGTCTTTCAAGATTCGGACTATCAGTTATTTTCGGAAAGTGTACTTGATGAAATGCTGCTTGGTATTTCAAGTAAAGATAAAAAAGAAAATACCAAAAAGGCAAAGTCTATTTTGAATGTACTTGGCTTAGACAAATACATTGATAAGCATCCGTTTGCTTTATCGCGAGGAGAAAAACAAAGACTGACAATAGCTTGCGGAATGATGAAACAGGCAAAAGTTTTTATCTATGATGAACCAACGTCAGGTTGTGATAAAGACTCAATGCTTTCAGTGGCAAAACTGATTGAAGAACAATTAAAAAATGGGATAACAGTGTTGGTTATAAGTCATGATTTTGAGTTTTTAGCAAACACAGTGAGCAAGATATGGGTAATGGGAGATGGGAAAATAGAAAATGTTCTGAATATGAGGGAGAGTAATAAATTTCTAATATTAGACAAGATGAGAGGAGGTAGAGAGCTTGGCAGATAGAAAAACAATTGATCCGAGAATAAAACTTACTCTACTTCCAATTGCCTCTTTTACGAGCTTTTTTATAAGCGATACAATTCTACTTTTTGGACTGATTGTCTTTGCATTTTTTCTGTATGTATATAGTGATATGTGGGAAAGAGCATTACGCTTTATCTTGTTTTTTGTGCTTTTATACTGCATAGAGTTAGGGCTTGGAAAGTTTTGTGAAGCAAGCATCGTATTTGCAATGTATATGTTTATTTACTTTGCATCAAGAATGACCTTAATCGCTATGTTTGGTGGATATATAACAAAGACTACAAGTGTAAGTGAAATGCTTGAAGCGTTAAATAGAATGAAAGTACCCAGAAGCATTGGTATACCTTTTAGTGTTTTGCTTCGATTTGTGCCAACTATAAAAATAGAATTTAAGGCATTAAAAGAGAATATGAAGATTCGAGGAATTGTGACAAGCAGATTTTCCCTGTTGCTACATCCAATTAAATATATTGAATATACGCTTGTTCCGCTTTTAATGAGAATGATTAAGATTTCAGATGAATTGTCAGCTTCAGCACTCATTAGAGGACTTGATAGTGATGAGAACAGGGTAACATTAACAGAATTAGGATTTAGAAAAACAGATTTATTGACTGGACTATTAGGGGCTTTGATTATGGCTCTTGTGATAGTGATACAGAAAATTTATTAGGAGGGCTTTTATGAAAAACAAATTAAATGGTCGTGATTATATTACAATTGGAATTTTTAATGCAATTAGCATTGTCATTTATATGGCAGTGGCATTTGCATTAGCGACAACGGTAGTTGGAGGATTTATTGCTTCAGGAGCGGCATTTATGGTTGCGGCAATCAGTTATTTATTGATGGGTGTGAAGATAAAGAAGAGAGGAGTATTTACTATATCGGGAATACTTTTGGGACTTGTTGCTTTATCAGGCGGACATATACCTCATGCAATATTTGCGAGTTTAGGCGGAGTTGTTTGTGATTTTATCATTGGAGATTATGAGAACAAAGGCAGAATCATTTTGGGATATGGGATGTTTGCTTTAGCCGATTTTTTAGGAACAGTCGTACCTATACTTTTGTTTGGGACAACATCATTTTTAGAAAGAGCGGAAAAGTGGAAAATGTCACAAGAACAAATAAATCAGGCAATTTTTTATTTCTCAGTACCTTATACAATCAGCTTCGCAACTTTAACTTTTGTCCTTGCTTGCGTAGGTGCGTTTGTAGCAACAAAACTTCTTAAAAAGCATTTCAAGAAAGCAGGTGTAATTTAAGATTTTGGATTAAATTGTATTTTGAAGACAAGTGGTTATGAATAATAAGCGGCACAAATAAAACCTATTGAGAAATAGTTAGTTGACTTTAACTCAAAATAGAATTATAATAAAAACTGACAAATTTGTCGGTTTTTATTTATGGGAAGAGGGATATATTTTGGAAGATAAAAAGCAAAAAGTCGCTCAAATCAGGAAAAAAGAAATATTAGATGCAGCTAAAAAGGTCTTTTTAAGGAAAGGATTTGCCGATGTGGTAATGGAAGATATCATCAGCGAAACATCGCTTTCTAGAGGGGGAGTGTATTACCATTACAAAAATAAAGTTGAAATATTGCATGATTTAATGAGAGAAGGTATGGCTTATCGTGTAGATAAGATCAATGAATTTCTGGAAGAATATTCAGGAGAGTTAGACAAAAATGCCGTAGCACAGATGATTGTCGATAAAGTGCTTGACCAAAGTGATCTTATGAGTGTATATGTCATATATCTTCAGGCTAGGAAAAATAATGAAGAGCTAAGTAATTTGTTCCCAATCTTGGTTGAAGAATCCTTAAAGCTTACCTATGTAGGCGTTAAAAGTTCAAAAAAAGACGAATATAAATATCTCACAAATGACTTTTTAATATTTTTTATGGATACGCTTATGTTAGGCTGTGAAATTTTGGATGGAGCAAGGGACAGCTTTATAAATAACAGAGAGTTCTTTGTGGAAACAGTAAAGTTATTTATCAACCTTTATGAAAAAGGCGAAATAAGATAATTTTTTTGACCATTAGTTAGCATATGCTAACAAAAAGGAGATGAATTATATTGGAGAAGAAAAAATATAATGACGAAGTGCTTGACTCTACTACGGACTGCAAGAAGCTCAAGCGAAATGAAAATTTAATAAAAGAAGTAGAGAGTCTGAATCTTGACCTTCCTCATGAAATTATGCAACGGATCGAAAGTGATGTTGAGCAAGCTGAAAAACAATCTAAAATTAGCATGAGTGGTCTAAACAAAGCACTTATGAGTATAGCTCCGGAGTACAAGGGCAGGATGCGACTTTCCGTTATTTTTGCTTGTATTGGAGAGATCTTTAGTTTTTCTGCCTATTTCTTTAGTGCTTACGCTGCAGGGTGGCTTATAAAAAGTGCCGGGGGTAATCCGGTCGGTTTTGATGAACTTCTGAAATATGCTTTTCTGGCAATGGGTTCATTGCTTCTTTATTTTATATTTACGGGATTCAGCACAATCATTTCACACAAAACATCCTTTTCTATACTTGCAAAACTTAGACAGACTTTGTTTGAAAAATTAAAGGTAATTCCAATGGGATATTTGATTGATAATCCTGTGGGTAAAATTAAGGTAATTATCATGGATAGAGTAGCAGATATGGAGGACTGGGTAGCTCATCTTATGCCGGAGTTACCTAGCAGACTTTTACACCCAATACTTTGTGCGATTATTTTGTTTTTATTGGATTGGCGTATAGGTTTATCGATATTTGTGCCATTACCAATTGCTTTTATTGGGATGGCTACGATGATGTACAAATATCGTAGCAGGATGGCTGTTTGGCTGTCTAGCTATGCCAATGTTGCGGATAGGAGTGCCGAATATGTTCGTGGAATCCCTGTAATCAAAGCTTTTGCACAAGACAAGGTATCTTATGGCAAATTTGCAGATGCGGTAAAATTCTATCATTTTTCAACGATGAAGTGGTGGAAACAAAGCTGGTTTGGCAAAGCGTTGATGACTGCGGCAATGATGACACCGCAGATTGTGAGTATGCCTTTAGCCTTTTATTTATATGGAAAAGGGCAAATAGATATCGAAGTTTTGCTTTTATCACTTATCCTGCCAATTGCTATTCTCCCGCAGGCTTTTGCAATCATGATGAGTTTTGAACTCTTTCAGATGGCTTCCAACACTTGGGTATCTATACAGGAACTTCTTGATATGCCCGTTCAAAAACGCCCTGATTCAGAAAGCAGAACTATTATAGACAAAAATAAGGGAATTGAATTTGATAATGTAAGCTTTTCATATCACGATGGAACTGAGGTGTTGCATAATATTTCTTTTGAAACAAGCCATGGAGAAGTGACTGCACTTGTCGGTCCTTCCGGTGGTGGGAAATCCACGATTGCAAAGCTTTTGGCTGGCTTTTGGGATCAGTCATCGGGTACAATTTATCTTGGTGGTGCAGATACAAAAAGTATTCCATTTGAGCAGCTTGCTGAAGAGATTTCTTTCGTATCACAAGATAACTTCCTATTCGATGTGAGTATCAGGAATAACATAAGGCTTGGCAAGCCTCAAGCGAGCGAAGATGAAATTATTGCGGCGGCAAAGGCCGCACATTGTCATGAGTTTATCATGGAGCTTCCTGATGGGTATGATACCAAAGCAGGCGAAGCGGGTGGTGCAATGTCGGGTGGTGAGAGACAGAGGATAACTCTTGCAAGAGCTATTCTAAAACCTGCTTCCACAATTATTTTGGATGAGGCAACCGCTTATGCCGATCCGGAAAATGAAGCACTCATTCAAGAAGCAATATCTAACCTCGTAAAAGGGAAAAATTTGGTAATTGTTGCTCATAGGTTAAACACCATCAAGCAGGCACATCAAATCATTTTAATTGATAAAGGTCAAATTATAGCCAAGGGCAAACATAATGAACTGATGGAAGAACCGCTCTATGCAAGTCTTTGGAGACAATATTTAGGGGAGGAGTAGGATATGGAGTTTATAAAATTATCATTCAAATTAGCAGGAGAGTATAAAAACCGCCTAAAAGCGGGAATATTTCTTATTTTTCTTCAAAATGCTTCAATTTTATTTGGGTTTTTCTCCCTTTTCCTTGCATTTGGCTGGATGAATGAAACTACTGCCGAGCATATTTGGACGATTTTCGGAGTATTGTTTGTATCCTTTCTTTTCAATTTTCTGACAGGCTGGGTAAAAAGCGGTCTTAGCGACGGTGTTTTCTTTGGCATTTTCAAGGATTACCGACTTGCAGTTGGCGAAAAACTTAAAAAAGCTCCTATGGGATATTTTGCAGAACAAAGCTTATCAAGAATTATGGCGGCATTTACAAATGTTATGAAGAGTCTTGAAAATTACTCTGCAATGAGCATAGACTTTGCTGTTTCCGGTATTTCAAGCTCCTTTTTCCTCTTGATTGGGTTGTTTGGTGTAAATGCTAAAATCGGAATTTTAACTCTAATTTGCTTAATTCTTGTTTGGTTTTGTGTATTTCTCATGGTAAATCAAGCAAAGAAAGAGATTGTACGTGAACATGCAGCTATTACAAAAGTGGGTGACGCATTAGTTGACAGTATTAGCGGGATTCCTGTGCTTCGCAGTTTCCCTTCTGCGGATGAGGGGGTTGTGGAGGAAATTCATTCTAAATTGAAAAATGCTTCTGAGGAGCTTAGAGTTTCTCAAGTGCATTTTGAAATAGTTTTTGTTATTTATGCTAGAATTTTTTCTACTGTTATCAATCTTTCGAGTCTGCTTGTTACACTGTTTTCCTGTTATCTTTATACGAAAGGCGAGGTTTTATTACCACAAGCACTCACTGTTTCGGCTGCCGGATTTATGATTTTTGGCGGTTTAAAACAACTTGAAAATGCGGCAATTCTTATGGTTAAAAATCCCGCTAATATGCAGTATCTGGATGAAGTTTTAGATATTCCTGAAATAAGCGAGGGCACTTTGGAGGTTATGGAAAATCAAGATATTGTCTTTGATAAGGTAAGCTTTAGTTATGACAAAAGAAATCCTGTCTTAAAAGACATTTCATTTACTATTTCGCAAGGGTCAAGAACAGCTATCGTAGGGCCATCAGGTTCAGGGAAAACGACAATTATCAATTTGATATCTCGTTTTTATGATGTTGGCAGTGGTAAAATCAGATTGGGAAATAAGGATGTACGGGATTATAAGGTAGAAAATTTGCTTAAAAATCTTTCACTTGTTTTCCAAGACGTGTATCTTTTTCAAGACACCATAGAGAACAATATTCGGTTTGCAAATCCTCAGGCGAGTCATGAAGAAGTAGTGCAAGCTGCGAAAAAGGCTCGATGCCATGATTTTATTATGGAACTTCCCGATGGTTATAACACCATGGTCGGTGAGGGGGGCAGCTCTCTTTCCGGAGGAGAAAAGCAGCGGGTTTCCATTGCCAGAGCCTTACTTAAAAATGCACCGATTATTCTTCTGGATGAGGCAACCAGCTCTGTTGACCCTGAAAATGAATACGAGATTTTGGCGGCGATTGAGGAATTATCCAAAGGACATACAGTAATTTCTATAGCTCATAGACTCTCAACCGTGAGAAAAGCTGATCAGATCTTGGTAATTGCTGATGGCAAATTGGTGCAAGAGGGGAAACATGAAGATTTGATAAACAGAGAAGGTATTTATTCTGCATTCATCAAGGCAAGAGAACAAGCAGCTAACTGGAAATTGTAAAAAAATAAACGCTTCAGGACAAACTCAACTCGTTGCTTGATGATCCTCTTGTTATACGAACTCGCTTAAGTCTTATGCATCATTCATCATAGAATGATGCATAAGGCGATTTATATGAAGATCTCAAACAGATTTACCGTAGCTTTGTAGTGGATACATTTAAGGGAGAATATAGAGATTTACAAGTGATGGGCAATAAAAAGGGGAAAAACGAATTTTCCGCTTATTTCAAAGTGTAAATTCCAAAAATCAAAAAACCTATGATAGCGAGCAATGGGTTATGAAAGCAATGTTCTATATGCCCTGACGATAATTTAGATGTAACTACAAATCTTAGGGCGGATGATTCCTTTGAGGAAGATGAAGGTTGGCATAAAGCCTCTGAAAGCTATTATGAATTTATCCAAACAAATTTTTCCGAACTGTACTTAATTTTATTCTTTGTACAAATTAGTAAGTTCTTCACTTAAAATACAAGAAAGTCTGGCATTATTCTTCAAGATTTCGCCTATATATTGCATAGTTTTTCCTTTTGTATAGCTGTCTATTTCCTCTATCATATAAGATGTAAAATCATTTCTATCTATACGGGATTCTTTTGCCTTTTCTAAAGCTATCTTTACATAGTTCTCCATAGTTTCCCTGTCGATGACACAAGCAGGAGGAACGGGATTAGCTACTATTACTCCTCCCTTTATTCCCAGATTCCATTTAGTATCTATTAAGCTGGCAATCTCGTTGGGATTGTCTATTCTATATTCTGACTTCAGATGGTCATCTAAGACATAAAAAGCAGGAAAAATATCGGTAGTGTAGCCTATTACAGGAACTCCGTATGTTTTTAGGTATTCCAAAGTAAGTGGAATATCAAATATATAATTTACCCCTGAGCAAACTACAGCTACATTCGTAGATGAAAGTTCATGCAGGTCAGATGAGATATCAAAATTTTCGATGGCACCTCTGTGAACTCCACCTATAGCAGCAGTGGATAAAACTTTTATTCCTGCAAGTCTTGATACAAAAAGTGAAGAGGCTGTCGTAAGTGTGCCTGAAAGTTTTTGAGATATAAAGTAAGCAATGTCTCTAGTTGATATCTTAGGAGCATGATCCACGCTTAGAAGACCGGCTATTTCAGAAGCTGTAAGTCCGGCGATAAGTCTTCCGTCTATCATTCCCAAAGTTGCGGGATAAGCTCCATTGTTCTTTATAATATCTTCGATTTCCATAGCTAAATTTAAACTCTGTGGATAAGGAACCACCTTTGAAATGCTATTTAATTCTAAACCTACTACAGGTTTATTTGAACGTATTGCTTTTTCTAAATTTTTCTCTATAAAAAGGTATTTGTTCATAAAAAGTCTCCTTAATGTGTCGGTTTTCATTATCGATATTATACATTATAAGACAAAATAAAAACAAAACAAAATATATTTAGCAATAGAAAACATTGAAGTATGATTTTATCAATACATACTGTAAAAATAATTGAAAACATTTAAATTTTAGATATTAGAAACAAGATAAGAAATTTGAAGCTATGAGAGAAAAGTAGGTTTACCCAAAATTGTCAAAATATAAAGAAAATTATATAAAATTAAATAGAGAATTTTTTTGAGAATATGTAGGAAAACATTTGACACAACTGTTGCACTAGTATTATACTCTTAGTGGAAGGTTAATAACTACCTATGTAGTACAATATAAAATTGAGGTGACTGTAATGGGAGACAAGAAAGTTCTTAATGTTTATTCAGAAATCGGTAAACTAAAGACTGTACTGCTTCACAGACCGGGAAAAGAGATCGAAAATCTCACACCAGATTTGATGGACAGGCTGTTGTTTGATGATATTCCCTACTTGGAAATAGCCAGACAGGAACATGACGCTTTTGCAAAGATTTTATCCGACAACAAAGTAGAGGTGCTTTATTTAGAAGACTTAGCGGCAGAGGCAGTTGAGGATGCCCAGGTAAAAGAAAGGTTTATAGATGAATTTATCAAAGAGGCGGGAATTGTTTCCGACAAAAAAAAGAAACTGGTAAAAGAACTGCTGCTCAGTTGCAAGACTAATAGAGATATGGTCGATAAAATGATGGAAGGCATCAGAAAATCAGAACTTTCGGATTATAGGGCAACTTCTCTTTCGGATATGGTGGACTTAGACTATCCTTTCGTGGCGGATCCTATGCCGAATCTATATTTTACACGAGATCCTTTTGCTACTATAGGCTCGGGGATTTCTCTAAATCATATGCGTACTGTTACAAGAAACAGAGAAACTTTATTTGCAAAATATATATTCGAAAATCATCCTCGCTTTAAAGATGCTGAAATTCCCAGATGGTTTGACAGAGATGATGTTACGGCATTAGAGGGAGGCGATGAACTTGTACTAAATAGAAATGTTCTTGCTGTGGGTATTTCAGAGAGAACTGATGCTGCATCTATAGAAAAAATGGCAAAGCGTATTTTTGAAAAGAATGAGAGTTTTAAAACTATTTTGGCTTTCCATATACCGAATAAAAGAGCGTTTATGCATTTAGATACGGTTTTTACGATGATTGACTACGACAAATTCACTATTCACCCTGAAATCGAGGGCCCCCTTACAGTATATGCCATTACCAGAGGAGAGGGTACTCACATAAAAATTGAAAAAGAAACTCAAGAATTGGATATGGTATTGGCGAAATATCTCGAAGTTGAAAAAGTGGAACTAATTCGTTGTGGCGGAGGAGATATGATCGATGCTGCCAGAGAGCAGTGGAATGACGGTTCTAACACTCTTGCTATAGCACCGGGAGAGGTAGTTGTATATTCCAGAAATCATGTTACAAATAAGCTTCTTGAAGAGGCTGGAGTGAAGCTTCACATTATGCCGTCAAGTGAGCTTTCAAGAGGCAGAGGCGGTCCTCGTTGTATGTCGATGCCTTTGTTTAGAGAAGATATTTAATTATGTTTAAACTTAGGCTTGCCTATGAAATAATAATTTAATTAAAAAACGGAGGGAATTTAATATGCCAGTGAATCTTAAAGGAAGAAATTTTTTGACATTAAAACATTTTACTCCTGAAGAAATCAATTATTTACTTGATTTATCATCAGATTTGAAAGCAAAAAAGAGAGCAGGAATCAAAGGGAATCTGCTTGAAGGCAAAAACGTAGTTTTATTATTTGAAAAAACTTCAACCAGAACCAGATGCGCATTTGAAGTAGGTGTACTTGACGAGGGCGGACAAGTTACATTTTTAGGCTCAAACGACAGTCAAATGGGTAAAAAAGAATCTATCGAAGATACTGCTAAAGTTCTTGGAAGATTCTACGACGGTATAGAATTTAGAGGTTTTAAACAGGAAACAGTAGAAACTTTAGCGGCAAATGCAGGTGTTCCTGTATGGAACGGACT
The DNA here is from genome assembly GCA_041831635.1 of Acetoanaerobium sp. Classification (GTDB taxonomy): domain Bacteria; phylum Bacillota; class Clostridia; order Peptostreptococcales; family Filifactoraceae; genus Acetoanaerobium. Next base: position 41,694 of record JBHASY010000055.1, read on the forward strand.
TACTGACCTTTATCATCCTACTCAAATTTTAGCTGACTTCCTGACAGTTAAAGAACACGTTGCAAAGCCTCTTAACAAAGTTAAATTTGTTTATGTGGGAGATGCAAGAAATAATATGGGCAATTCTCTAATGATAGGTGCTGCAAAGATGGGTATGGAGTTCTGGGCTATTGCACCGAAAGAATTATGGCCGTCGGAAGAACTTGTTGCGGAAATGAAAGAAGTTGCTAAAGAAACAGGAGCATCTATTAACTTCAGTGAAAATGTAGACGATGTAAAAAATGCGGACGTTATCTATACAGATGTATGGGTTTCTATGGGCGAAGAAGCTATGTTTGAGCAAAGAATCAAACAACTTAAGCCTTACCAAGTTAATATGGATATGATTAAAAAGACAGGAAATCCTGACGTTATATTCTTACACTGCTTACCTGCATTTCACGATTTAAATACAACAGTAGGCAAAGACATCTACGAAAAATTCGGGCTTGAGTCTATGGAAGTTACAGACGAAGTGTTTAGAAGCAGATATTCAAAAGTATTTGATGAAGCTGAAAACAGAATGCATACAATCAAAGCTGTAATGGTAGCAACTATAGGAAACCTATAAAAGTATCTATTTAAATAAAAGATTAAAAGCAGGGGAGTTTTCCCTGCTTTTATATACTCAAATTATGAATATGGCTAGGAGGAAAATGAATGAAAGATAAAATTGTTGTTGCACTTGGCGGAAACGCACTTGGAAATACCCCTGAAGAGCAAATTCAAGCTGTAAGGCATACAGCTAAACCTATAGTAGATTTAATCGCTGAAGGAAATGAGGTAATAATCGCACATGGGAACGGACCTCAGGTAGGTATGATAAATCTTGCTATGGACGTAGCATCTAAATCATCATCAGCTACACCTGAAATGCCATTTCCTGAGTGTGGAGCGATGAGTCAAGGCTATATAGGATACCATCTTCAAAATGCAATCAGAGAAGAACTGCTTGAAAGAAATATGCAAATTCCTGTAGCTACAGTAGTTACTCAAGTAGTAGTAGATAAAAATGACTCAGCTTTCCAAAATCCTACTAAGCCCGTAGGCTCTTTCTACACTAAAGAAGAGGCCGACAAGCTAATGGCTGAAAAGGGATTTGTAATGAAAGAAGACGCCGGAAGAGGATACAGAAGAGTAGTTGCTTCTCCGCTTCCTATAGATGTAGCTGAAAAAGAAACTATCAAGACTTTGGTTGAAAACAATCAAGTAGTTATAGCTGTAGGCGGGGGAGGAATTCCTGTTTACGCTGAAGGTAATAAACTAATTGGAATACCTGCTGTTATAGACAAAGATTTTGCGTCTGCGAAACTGGCTGAAATCTTAGATGCGGATTATTTAATTATTCTTACTGCTGTAGAGCAGGTTGCTATCAATTTCGGAAAAGAAAACGAACAGTGGCTTTCTACTTTAACTGTAAGTGAGGCGGGAAAATACATCGAAGAGGGACACTTTGCACCTGGCTCTATGCTTCCAAAAGTTAAGGCGGCTATATCTTTTGCTGAGTCAAAAGAAGGAAGAAAGGCTCTTATTACGTCATTAGAAAAGGCATCTGCAGGTATTGCAGGCCAAACAGGAACAAGAATAGTGAAATAGTAAAAAACAATGTATAATACAATGAAAGGGAAGAGAAATCTTCCCTTTTATAAAAATAAAGGTGTTATAGTTTTAGAATTTTAAAATCATAGCAGCTTTATTTTTATAAACCGACTTTCAAGAATAAAGCATTTTATTTTGAGAATTTTTTATTGTGAAGTTGGTTTTTGATGTAAGAATATGTTGAGGAGGAACTGTTTTGGGTCAGGAAAAAATTATAGAAAAAATGATGGAATTCGGACTTAATAAATATGAAGCAAAGGCATATGTGGCACTTATTAAAAATCCTGAAGTTACAGCATATGAATTGAGTAAAGATTCAGGAGTTCCTCAGGCTAAAATCTATGAAACTATGAGCAAATTATTGTCAAAAAATCTTGTAAATATAATAGGAGATAACCCTACGAAATATATTCCTGTAGATTTTGATTTATTTTTAGATACATATAAAGAGAACGTAGAAGAATCTGTAGACTATATTAAAAAGAATATAAAAAA
>JBHASY010000056.1:0-13941 GCA_041831635.1 Acetoanaerobium sp.
AAGCTCTTTTTTTATGTGTAAAATATTTTATAATATTTGAAATCGGCTTATTTTAAAGAATATTAAATTTCTATTAAAAGAATGGGATTTTTGAAAAAAACCTACTAATTTAGTTTAAAATTGTAAAAATAGGCAATAAGTAAAGATAGAAAGAGAGGCGATTTTATGCTTTGCCAAAATTGTAAACAAAACGAAGCATCTATTTCATATATGCAGTCCATAAACGGTGCGGTAACAAAGATTTCGCTTTGTGAAAACTGTTATAACGAGAAGAAATTAAACCAGATAGATATAAATATACCATTTTCTATAAAAGATTTGTTTGCAAGTTTAATGGATAAGGAAGATATCAGCGGATATGTGGCAGAAAAAGAAAAGTCCTGTCCGAAATGTCACTCTACCTACAGCAGATTTCAGTCTACCGGAAAGTTAGGGTGTGAGACTTGCTATGATACCTTTAAAGATGAACTTAGCCCTCTGATAAGACGTGTACAGATAAAAGGTGAGCATATGGGGAAAATACCGGAGCACGCCTGTGAATATATAAATAGAAAAAAAGAACTTATCAAGCTAAAAACGGAGATGGCTTATGCTATACAGGATGAGGAATTTGAAAAAGCAGCTGAACTTAGAGATAAAATCAAACTTCTTGAGAAAGAGGGTTAATGATGAGTTCAAATATAGGAGAAAATAAAATTAAAGATATGAGAAAGAGTATAGCAGTAAGTTCCAGGGTAAGACTTGCGAGAAATTTAGAAGATTATAATTTTCCGAATAAATTAGAGATGAAGGAAGCTAAGGAAATAATTGAGAAAGTAAAGCACAGTCTTGACATCAATGAAGTGAATTTTGATGCTGTGATTATGGACGAGGTGGATATACTTTACAAAGAGTATCTGCTGGAAAACCACCTTATAAGTAAAGAGATGGCAGAAGAAAAAAAAGGTGCAGCCTTTATAAATAAGAAAAACACTTTGTCTATAATGGTGAACGAAGAAGACCACCTGAGAATTCAGGCTTTACTTCCGGGGCTTTATATGGACGATGCTTATGAAATGTGCAATAGGCTTGATGATTTGTTAGAAAGAGATTTAAAATACGCATTTAGAGAGAGACTGGGATATCTGACTTCTTGCCCTACAAATCTGGGGACAGGAATGAGGGCATCGGTGATGCTTCATTTACCGGCTTTGGTAGAGATGAGCATTATAAATTCGATACTGGAAAATGCTTCACAGATAGGACTTGCAGTGAGAGGGCTTTATGGCGAGGGAACTCAGTTCATAGGTTCGCTTTTTCAAGTTTCAAATCAGCTTACATTAGGATTTAGGGAAGAGGAAATAGTAAATAACATAATGGGAATAACCAGACATATAATCGAAAAAGAAATAGATGCGGAAAGAGTTATGGTTTCAAAGCAGGGTATCTTACTTCAAGACAGGATTTCGAGATGTCTCGGGATACTTGCAAACAGCAGAGTGATGAAGATAAACGAATGTATGAATTACCTTTCAGACATTAAACTGGGAATTAGATTGGGATGGATTAAGGGAATATCAGATGAAGAAATAAACAGGCTGATGATAAAGGTACAACCCGGAAATCAGATAGTAGATTACAAAGCGAAAAGTCAAGAGCAAATAGATACGGGAAGAGCGGGACTTCTCAGGGGAATCTTCAAAGATTTAGACTTTGTAGGATAAGGAGGAAAAAAATGATAGATAATTTTACAGAAAAAGCAAAACAAGCTATAGAACTTGCAAAGAGGGAGACAAGCAAATTAGGGCATAATATCGCAGGAAGTGAACATATTCTTTTAGGACTGATGGCTGAGGGGGAAGGACTGGCTTATCAGGTGCTGTATAAATTCGGTCTTACACTTGAATCGTTAGTAAAAGATATAATAGAGTTAGAGGGGATAGGACTTCCCGATAATCACTTTCAAGGCTTTAGCCCCAGAGTCAAAGGAATTTTTGAACTAAGTGTGATGGAAGCAAAAATGTTGGGACATAACTATGTAGGAACTGAGCATATGCTTCTTGCGTTACTAAAAGAAAAAGAGTGTATAGGCTGTAGAATTCTTATGGAAAAAGGAATAGATTATAATCTTGTATTTAAGGAAATTATAAATCTTCTCGGTGGGAATAATGCAGGGAAGGAAGCTAATCAATCAGGAAATGTGGGAAGCATGAACAGTCAAAACCAAGATATTCCTACTTTAGAACAGTATGGAACGGATTTAACAAAAGAAGCTCGTGAAAATAGACTGGATCCTGTTATAGGGAGAAATAAAGAAGTTGAAAGAATAATTCAAATCCTAAGCAGAAGAACTAAAAACAACCCTGTTCTTATAGGAGATCCGGGAGTAGGAAAGACGGCTATAATTGAAGGTCTGGCTCAAAAAATAATATCAGGAGATATACCGTCCACCTTGCAAAACAAGCGTATTATGACGCTTGAGATGGGAAACCTTCTTGCAGGAGCGAAGTACAGAGGGGAATTTGAAGATAGAGTAAAAAAAATAGTAGAAGAACTAAAAGCGAATAAAGACATAATTATCTTTATAGATGAACTTCATAATCTGGCAGGAGCAGGAGGAGCAGAGGGAGCTATAGATGCATCCAACATTATGAAACCTGCATTAGCCAGAGGAGAAATTCAGGTTATAGGAGCTACTACCATAGACGAATATAGAAAACATATAGAAAAAGACTCGGCACTTGAGAGAAGATTCCAAACTGTAATGGTAGACGAGCCTAACACGGAAGATTCCGTGAAGATACTTTATGGACTAAGAGATAGATACGAGGCACATCATAAGGTAAAAATTACCGATGAAGCTATAAAGGCAGCAGTAGAGCTGTCTCACAGATACATCACAGACAGATATCTGCCTGATAAAGCTATAGACTTGATAGATGAAGCATCATCCAGAGTAAGACTTAGAAAATATATGGAGCCTGATGATATTAAAGAATTAAAAGATAAACTGGCTAAGATTGCTATGGAAAAAGAAGAAGCTGTAGCAAATCAAAATTTTGAAAAAGCTGCTAAAATAAGGGACGAAGAAAAGCAAATTAAAGAACAGTTATCAGAAAAAGAGCAATGGACTAAGAAAGATTATAGTAGCAACGAGGTTGTTCTGGAAAAAGATATAGCAGAGATAGTATCATCGTGGACAGGAATCCCCGTTACCAGACTTCAAATGGAAGAGTCTGCAAAGCTGTTGGATTTAGAAAAGATACTTCACAAAAGGGTAATAGGTCAGGAAGAAGCGGTAGAGGCTATATCAAGAGCGATAAGAAGAGCGAGAACCGGTATGAAAGATCCGAAAAAACCGATAGGCTCGTTTATATTCTTAGGGCCTACAGGAGTAGGGAAAACAGAACTTTCGAAAGCTCTGGCAGAAGCTATGTTTGAAGACGAAGATGCTATGATTAGAATAGATATGAGTGAGTATATGGAAAAACATTCGGTTTCAAAACTCATAGGATCGCCTCCCGGATATGTAGGCTATGAAGAGGGTGGACAGCTCACAGAAAAAATCAGAAGAAAACCATATTCTGTGGTACTGTTTGACGAAATAGAAAAGGCGCACCCCGACGTGTTTAATATGCTCCTTCAGATCCTCGATGACGGAAGACTTACAGACTCTAAAGGTCGTACAGTGGACTTTAAAAATACTGTGCTTATTATGACATCAAACGTAGGTGCAACCACTATCCAAAGACAAAAAACTCTCGGGTTCAGCACTGTGACAGATGAGGACAAAAAGGAAAAAGCAGCCTATGAAAAAATGAAAGATAATGTTATGATGGAATTAAAGAGGAGCTTTAGACCGGAATTTCTAAATCGTGTAGATGATATCATAGTCTTCCACGCTCTTACAGATAAAGAACTCGAAAAAATCGTATATCTTATGACAGCAAGTCTTGAAAAGCGTCTTATGGATAGAAATATCACTATAGAACTGGATGAGGCGGCTATGAAAGTCATTACGAAAAACGGCTATGATTTAGAATTCGGAGCAAGACCTCTAAAAAGAGCCATTCAAAGATTGCTCGAAGACGAAATTTCAGAAAAGATTTTAAGAGGAGAAATAAACAACTCCGACAATATAAAAGTTACAGCGGTAGACGATAAATTAAAATTTGAAGTAAAACAAAAAACAGTTTAAAGTGAAAGGCTAGGAAAAGCTATGGCAAAGGTCAAGACAAAATACATCTGTCAGCAATGCGGTTATGAAACTGTAAAATGGTGGGGCATCTGCCCTGAATGTGGCATTGGCGGCTCTATGGTAGAAGAAATCTATATCCCGAAGGAAACTGCCAAAGTGAAAAAGCAGAGTTCTCACTTGCAAAAATCCATAGACTTAAAGAGTGTAGAGGCTACAAAGTCCGATAGATTTACCACTCATATTTCGGAACTTGACAGAGTGCTTGGTGGTGGAATAGTAAAAGGTTCTCTGGTTCTAATAGGAGGAGATCCCGGTATAGGAAAATCCACCCTGTTGCTTCAACTGGCCTATAATGTTTCAAAAGAAAAAAAAGTGCTGTATATATCAGGGGAGGAGTCAGTTCAGCAGATAAAGCTGAGGGCTTCTCGCCTTTTTTCTGATGGAGCAAATATACTCATACTTGCAGAGACAAACCTTGATACTATAGAAGCTGAAATACTCGCAGTTATGCCTGATGTAGTGATCATCGACTCTATACAGACAGTTTCATCACCTGAACTTACATCTATTGCAGGCAGTGTTTCTCAAGTAAAAGAGGCTACAGGCAGACTGATGAACATATCAAAGGTAAATAACATAAGTTGTTTTCTGGTAGGGCACGTGACGAAAGAGGGAGCAATAGCAGGACCTAGAGTGCTGGAACATCTGGTAGATACAGTGCTTTATTTTGAGGGAGAAAGGTTTAATATATATAGAATGATAAGGGCTGTAAAAAACCGTTTCGGTTCGACAAATGAACTCGGGGTTTTTGAAATGACGGACAAAGGTTTGAAAGAAGTAAGTAATCCGTCAAAACTACTGCTGTCGGAGCACAGTACGGGAGCGCCGGGAACTGCTATAGTATGTACTATGGAAGGAAGTAGACCTATGCTCGTAGAGATTCAGGCTCTGGTTGCGCATACCACGTTTGCTGTGCCTAGAAGAACGGCTACCGGAATAGATTTTAACAGATTAAATATGATCATTGCTGTTTTAGAGCGTAGAGCAGGTTTTAGAATGCAAAGTCAGGATGTATATGTAAATCTCACAGGGGGTATCAAAATTTACGAACCCTCTCTTGATCTGGGAATAGCCTGTGCAGTAGCGTCAAGTTTTTCTAACAGAGAGATAAAAAACAATGTGGCATTTTTTGGAGAGATAGGCTTAACAGGAGAAATTCGTTCGGTCAGTTTTTCCGAAAAACGTATTAACGAAGCTTTAAAACTCGGATTTGATGAGGTTATAGTTCCTTATAGTGCAGCAAATGGCATTAAAAATATAAAAGTTACAGGGGTTAAAGATGTGAAGATGGCATTATCAGCGGCATTTAACAGTAATTTATAAGTTTGAAAATTTTCTTTTATCAGAATTTTTGTAAATTACTATAATTTTATTTAGGGACAATGTGAAATGATAATAAAGAAGATTAGCTTTAATTGTGATATAATATATTAGAAATCTGAAAGGTGGTGAAAATATGGTAAAGAAAATTTTAAGAGCAATCGTATCTTTAGTAGGATTGACAGTAGGTTTAGCACTTTATTTTTATTTGCAAAGTATTTTCCCCGGGTTTTCGTCTGAAAGTTTACCGTTAAAAATACAACTAGGGTCTATTTTTTCAATTTCATTTGGACTCATATTCTATATTTTTTCTCCATATATTATGAATTTAGGGCAAAAAGCTGCAAATAAAATTGAAGATGAAGTTTCGACTATGCCAACCGCCGAAATTTTAATTTCAAGCATAGGACTTATAATTGGACTTATAATAGCATATTTTGCAAGTACACTTGTTATTACCATACCTTTTGTAGGGACATCTTTAGCTACACTGATATATATATTCTTTGGATACATAGGATATAGTATTGCAAGCAGAAGAAAAGATGATTTAACTAATTTGATAAGTTCTGTAAAACCTGTAGGGGCTAAAGATAAAACAAACGCCAAGAAAGCAAATCAAGTCATACAGCCAAAAATACTAGATACCAGTGTGGTAATTGATGGAAGAATAGCCGACATAGCGCAGACAGGATTTATAGAGGGGAAACTGATAGTTCCGATATTTGTTTTGGAAGAGTTAAGGCATATAGCTGACTCGGCAGATGATTTAAAAAGAGCCAAAGGGCGAAGAGGACTTGATATCTTAAATATGATGCAGACTGAACTTAAACTGGATGTAGAGATTTCCGAGATGGATTTTGAGGACATTTCCGAAGTCGATATGAAGCTTTTAAAATTGGGACAGGTACTCGATGGGAAAGTTTTGACAAATGACTATAACCTAAACAAAGTAGCTCAGTTTCAAGGGGTAAAAGTTTTAAACATCAACGAACTTGCAAACTCCATAAAACCGCTTTTAATTCCCGGTGAAGAGATGATGGTTACTGTAGTAAAAGAAGGGAAAGAGCAAAATCAGGGAATTGCTTACCTGGACGATGGGACTATGATAGTAGTGGAGGGAGCAAAAAAGCTTATAGGACAGAGTTTTCAAGCTGTTGTTACCTCAGTTCTTCAGACAGCGGCAGGACGCATGATATTTGCAAAACCGAAATAGAAAAAGTGCAGTTCGTAGTATGGGATACTTTGTATATATGCTATAGTTATATAAGTTTATGACAGGTCTGTAGAGAACTATTTTTTTAGGAGAAAATATGATATTTAGAAAAAAATCCGATGGTAAGGGGTGAACATATGGGGATTTTTGGTGGTAAAGGCAGTAATTTCAGTGAAATACATGGTATTGTTGATACTTTAGACAAGAGATTTAAAGGGGATTTTCAAAAGTTTCCTGCTATGCAGCACGATATTCATAAGACCTTGATTGAATATCTTGAGAAACTTCTAAAATCCGAGTCAACACTTTCGGTTTCAGTTAAAAAACTTATGAAAGTCGTAATAAGTATAAGTAATTTTGATGTAGAAACACATCATCTTTCAGGAAAACTTAAAACTTTAGCTGAAGAATTGTTGTTGCTTAGCGAGTCCAATCTGGCATTGGTTGAGGAAACCACGGCAAGTATGACTTCCGTAAATGAATCCGTAATTGTTGCATCTGAAACTGTAAACAGATTATCAGAGTCTTCTTCCGAAGTACTCGAAAAAAACAAGGAAGGTTTGGAAAGCCTTCATACTTTGAGTAACCTTAAAGAAGATATGGGATCATCAGCGGAGGCAATGAGCAGTAATATCGATACACTTATAGGCTTGACTGAAAATGTACAGACCATAGTGGGAACTGTTGAAAACATTGCCGCTCAGACCAATCTTCTTGCACTTAATGCTTCTATTGAAGCTGCAAGAGCCGGAGAGCATGGAAGAGGATTTGCAGTTGTTGCTGACGAAATAAGAAAACTTGCCGAGGGAACTAAAAACAGTCTTACGGATATGCGCCATTTGATGGAAAAAATCCAAGTTTCTGCAAATGAAAGCAAGCAGAGTATGCAGCATACTTTAGACTCTACTCGTACCATGAATGATATGATTGACGGGATAAATGAAACAATTGAGGAAAATGTAAACCTTCTTGAAAGAGTCGTTTCGGATATTGACTTTATAAATGATAATTTTGAGGGAATTAAAAATGCTGTATATGACATCAATAGCGCTATGGAAAGTTCGAGCCGTGACGCTGAGGCTCTTAATTTGCTTACGATGCAGATAAAGGACGATTCTGATTACAGTGCAAATATGGCAAATACGATTTCCGATATAGACAAAGAGGTTTCTGATATCATATATGAACAAATGCAGACCCTGCGCAGGAGTGCTCACCCTATTACAGTGGATGATTTGAAAATTGAACTTACAAATGCAAAGCAAGCTCACAAGGCTTGGCTCGACAAACTCAAAAATATGGCTGAAACTATGGAATATACTCCACTTCAGACCGATTCCAAAAAATGTGCTTTTGGGCATTTTTATACTTCCATCGAAATTCATAATCCCGTACTTCTTGGAGATTGGAAAAAAATATCGGAATTTCATGATAAATTTCACGAAGTGGGAGAATATGCTATTGATGCTATCAAGAATAAAGACAGTTCAAGAATGGCTTCTCTTGTAAGTCAGGCTACAGGGTACTCGAACAGCTTGCTGGGTATTATAGATACTTTGTTGGAAAAGTTGAAAACAACCGACAGTATATAGTGAGAGTTGATTAAGAGTTTGTACCCCAAAATGAGTTGTTTTTCAGATTTTTTATATGGGGAACAGATATTCCCAGCATAGCAGACCATAGAAAACTCATCTGAAATATATGCCCGTAATTTATGGCAAGTGCAATAGAGGATAGAAGTAGTAGGATTCCTGCTAATTTTGTCCTCTTTGGACTTAGGAAATATTTATTTTTGTCTGAGGTAGAGAGGATATTTTTCAAAGTCGATAACCTAAATGCAAATATAGGAGTGATTAAGGAAACCATAAGCACACCTTGCAATGAAGTTTCGGTTTTTTCTACAGAATAAAGGTTTAGGAAAGACAGTAGAGATATAATCAACATAAATAGGGCATAAGGAAGATTTCTTTTTTGTCCACTCTTTAGCCTATAGTCAGCAAATATAAAGACAGAGGCACTAAGCGGAAAAATGAAACTGTAAAACAAATAAAGATAGATAGAAAAAAACAATACAAAAATCAAATCGAAATTTGTGACGATATTTCCTGCACTTCTAGTTAGAATTCTGGTGAGAAATAGAAAAAATATTCCGGAAAGCATAAAAATTTCGTCTACAAAGAAAAAAACAATAAACAAAAGTCCAAATCCGTAAAAAGCTTCTACCTTTGCATCAGGATCCAGTTCTCTTGAAAAACACCAGCTGAGATAAAAACCAAGAGTTTTTGAAAGACCTTGCTTTAAGGCAATAAATACGCTGTTTCCGTTATAAATACTCCAAGCATAGAAAAGCACAGCAAAAGAGAGCAGTAAGCTTATAAGTATTTTGTTGTATTTTTCTTTTATATCAAAATTTCTTATTAAGCTGGAACGCACTACCATAATATTTCCTCCGAAACGATTAAATAAAGAACAAACCCCCTGAAAACAGGGGGAGTAACAATAAATATTTTATTTACTGCATATTTATTATAAAACCAAAACACCTTATATTGCCATTATACCAGTAGTAAATATTTTTTTCAATGAAACTGATTTTTTAGAGAGATTTAAAAAATTGGCTGTATTTAGTGTAGAATGTTAAATATCAGAGATAATTCAAAACAAGAAGTTAAATTTAAAGTAGCAGATTCAGTATAGGATTTTGTAGGACAGCAAAACAGATAAAGAATTTTTGAAAAGGAGATACACTATGTATCAAATACTGGGTAACGAAGTATACGATAGTAAAGATATAGCGAAAAAAATTGAAGAAACTACAGATTTTACTGTGAGAGAGGATATGAGTAAGAGAACGAAACGTGATGATGCAATTGCATTTAAACTTAGCATACCTGTAAAAATTTTAAACTCCACAGCAAAAGACTATATAGAGGACGATGAAGAGATAAATAAGTTTATGATACTTGCAGACGAATTAAGCGGAGTTCAGATGGGGAAATTGGGATTAGATTTTGTAACACAGCAAAGTTATGCTTATGCTTACGATGAGGTAAAAAATGAAATTCTCCTTGTAATGGGGATAATGCATATTTCAAACGGGAGAAGGAAATTGCCTGATATTATAAAAAGACTGCTTACTCAGATATAATATAAAAAAAGTAGTGCATATGCACTACTTTTTTTATGCGGTTATATATGTTTGTATATAAGATTTATAATTTTACTGAGCGACTTTTTTAAAGAAATGATAAAGCAGAGAAACTCCTGAACCTGTAGCGCCATATGGGCATAGGCTACTTGATTTATCTGTCCAAGAAGGACCTGCTATGTCAAGATGAACCCAAGAAAGACCGCTTGTGAACTCCTCTAAGAATAAGGCTGCTGTTATAGTACCTGCATTTCTTCCTGGAGAGTTTTTAAGATCTGCCACTTCGGAGTCGAGCATTTTTTTATATTCTTTTTCAAGAGGAAGTCGCCAAATTTTTTCACTTGATAATTTTGAAGCCTCTTCGAAAATCCTGAACATATCGTCGTCAGAAGAGAGCGTTGCTATTACTTTTTCTCCAAGGGCAACCAGAGCTGCTCCTGTAAGTGTAGCTATATCTATCAGTTTGGTAGCTTTTTCTTCTTTTACTGCATAGGTAAGAGCGTCTGCGAGAGTAAGCCTGCCCTCTGCATCTGTATTTGTGATTTCTATATATTTTCCCGCCATAGAGCCTATAATATCTCCGGGTCTGTAGGCATGCCCTGAAATCATATTTTCACAGCTTGCAACTACCGCTGTAACATTGATTTTTAATTTTTGAGAGGCTATCATTATCATAGTTCCGATGACAGCGGCAGCTCCGCCCATATCGGATTTCATAGTGTGCATACTTTCGGTAGGCTTGATAGAGTAACCGCCGCTGTCGTAAGTCAGTCCCTTGCCTATAAGTCCGTATATTTCGGAAGAATCAGGATTACCGCAATATTTCATGGTGATGAGTTTCATTGGTTCAGATGAGCCTTGACCGACAGATATATAGGCTTGCATACCTAGCGATTTTATTTCGCTTTCGTCCATTACCTTAACCTCAAATCCGTATTCCTCGCCGTATTTTTCAGCTTTTTCAGAAAGCAAAGTAGGAGTCATAACATTTGAAGGTTCGTTTACCAAGGTTCTGGTTATGCATATGCTTTTTCCTTCCATTACACCTTCGTCTAAGGCTTTTTGTAAGATGGTCACATCTTCATTATTAGAAACTAAAATATTTACTTCACATATGTCCGCTTTGTCCTTTTTAGGCTCTTTGTAACTTACGAAATCATAATCGGAAAGCAAGGTGTATTTTGCGAGAATACTTACCATTTCAGCAGAAGAGATAGCACACGAATTAAAAATCTTGTGGATTTCTACTACTTTTGATTTTAATTTTTTAGCTTGTTTAATAGCTGAGGCTATAGCTGATTTTAAAGTTTCATGGTCTAAGCATTTTTCATCTCCAAGACCCAGCAAGATTATGTTTCTGGGATTTTCATCCCTTGAAAGTCTAAATGATTCAATCTGTTCTTTTTTCCCTGTAAATATCTTGTCTTTAACCAGATAGCTAATCATAGCTTCAACTTCAGTATCAAGATTATATAGTTTTTGCGACAGTTCTATTCCATCTGTAAGTAGAATTATCGCTGTATCACAAAGAACGGTAGATTCTCCATATTTTGAAATTCTAATATCCATAAAAATTTTCTCCTTTTCATATAAAATTTTTGATATAACTAATATACCTTATTTTCAATAATTCAAACACAGTCTATACATAAACATATTTTTTCTTATGTGCTTGCATATTTTTGCATAAGATCTAATTAAAAAATAAAAAAACGAGCTTTTCAGCTCGCTTTTTAAACAAATATAATTAGTCAACTTTTACTATCCAGCCTTCCGGAGCCTCTACATCTCCGAACTGAATTCCATAAAGAGTATCATAAAGTTTTTTCGTAACAGGACCTACTTCGGTTTCACTATGGAAGACATGAAGTTTGCCTTTATGAGAAATACCTCCGATTGGAGTGATAACAGCTGCAGTACCGCAAGCACCCGCTTCTTTGAACTCGTCGATATTGTCGATTAAACAATCTCTTTCTTCTACTTCCATTTTTAGATATTCTTTAGCGATATGTAGTAAAGAATACTTAGTGATACTTGGAAGAATTGATGGAGATTTAGGAGTTATAAATTTGTTGTCTTTTGTGATACCGAAGAAGTTTGCTGCACCTACTTCTTCTATTTTGGTGTGAGTAGCAGGGTCTAGGTAGATACAATCGGCAAATCCGTCTTTTACAGCCAGTTCATGAGGATATAAACTTCCTGCATAGTTTCCGCCGACTTTTGCAGCGCCTGTTCCATATGGTGCTGCACGGTCGTAGTCAGAAGTAACAAAGTTTACGGGAGCCATACCGCCTTTGAAGTAAGGTCCCACAGGTAGACAGAATATGCAGAATATATACTCGGGAGCAGGCTTAACACCTATGTTATCTCCTACACCGATTAGGAAAGGACGAAGGTACATAGTAGCACCGCTTCCATATGGCGGAACAAATCTTTCGTTAGCTTTTACCACTTTTTTACAAGCATCTACAAATCTATCTACAGGAAATTCCGGCATCATAATACGATTACAGCTTCGGATCATACGTTTAGCATTCTCGTCAGGTCTGAATAACTGGATATCTCCATTTTTAGTTCTATATGCTTTTAGACCCTCAAATGTTTGTTGACCATAATGAAGTGCCGCAGCAGACTGGCTGATAGTTAGAGTGTTTTCTTCGATAAGCTTACCCTCATCCCATTTGCCGTCTTTGTAGTATGATATGTAGCTAAAGTCAGTTCTGGTGTAGCTAAAACCTAGTTTTCCCCAGTCTATGTTTTCAGTTTTCATAGGGAACGCCTCCTTTAAATTTAATATAGTTATTTACATTATAGCACATAAAAATGTTTTCTTATAAAAGTTAGAATATTTAAAATAATTAGAGATAAGTATTATTAAATCAAACACAAATAACACAACAAAAAAATATGTCTAACTTTGAAAAATATTGATTTGTTCAAAACAAATTCGTGTTTAATTAAAAAAGAGGATATCCATTTTATAGGATTCCTCTTTTTAATTAAACGGGTAGATAAAAATGTTTTATTGATTTTTCAAAAATATTTTATTCGGCAGTTATAGCAGCCATAGTGATGTAGTTATACGGTTTGTTAAAGTGAGGCAGGAAGAAGATGTCTGTAAGAGCCAGTTTATCTATAGTCACTTGTTCCTGGATTGCAAGTGAGAACATATGGATACCCATAGACATATCGTAAGTTGATGCCATTTGAGCACCGATGATAACTCTTGTTTTCTTGTCATATACTATTCTGATTTTTACTGATGGATTTTCAGACTCTATGAAGTCGGCTTTTTGAAGGTCTTCAAAGTCGGTAGCAAGAGCATCTATTCCCAGTGATTTAGCTTTTGCAAGAGTAAGTCCTGTAGATACCATTTTTAAATCATAGATGCAGATACCGTTAGAGCCTTGAACTCCTACAGATTGAAGAGCAGTTCCGCATACGTTATGAGCTGCAACTATACCTGAACGAACTGCATTTGTTGCAAGAGCGATATAGTTGGTATCTTGAATACTGTTGTCATATACGGTAGCACAGTCTCCTATAGCATATACATCTTTTATACTTGTTTCCTGATTTTTATTTACACGATATGCGCCGTTTTTGAAAAGTTCCAACTTATCTTTTCCAAGTTCATTATTAGGTCTGAAACCTATTGAAAGAACTACCATATCAGCCTTGTGACTTCCTTTGTCTGTTACTACTTCTTGTACTTTTTTATCGCCTTTAAGTTCAAGAACTTTTTCGCCGAAAGCCAATTTGATTCCATGATCTTTCAGGTTTTGTTTCATAAGGTCGGTGAAACTTTCATCATAATATGCAGGCAGGCAAGTCTGTGCTATGTCGATTAAGGTAACATTTTTTCCTTTTCTCTCAAATGCTTCGGCAAGTTCCACTCCGATATATCCGGCACCTACTACCACCACATCTTTTATATCATCTGTTTTAAGTTTTTGGATTACTTCCTCAGCGTGTTGATATAACTTTACTTTTTGTACATTTTCCAAGTCTTTTCCGGCA
>JBHASY010000057.1:0-6211 GCA_041831635.1 Acetoanaerobium sp.
CTTTTATGTTTTTCTATTATGTCGCGAAATCCAATAAATTCACTATCATTTAATTCTTCTATTACTTCAGGTTCAACTACATACATTCCTGTATTAGTAAAAAATGAAAGAACCGGCTTTTCTTTCATTTCTTCTATTTCTCCATTTTTACCTATCTCTACAACTCCATAAGGAATTTTAACAGTTTTTAAAGAACACACCATAATTATTATATTATGGTTATTCTTATGAAATTTATAGATTTTTTCATAATCTTCTTCTATTAAGATATCACAGTTGGATAAAATAAATGTGGAATTTATTTGTCCTTTTAATAATCCTAATCCTCCGCCTGTTCCAAGTGGAATATCCTCGTCTACATACTTTATATCATAATCTTTTTCTATTTCATTAAAATATGCCTTTATCATATTTTTCTTGTGATTCACTATCAAATAAAACTCTTTGCTTCCATATCTATTAAATCTGTTTACTATATGTTCGATTATAGGTATTTCCCCTATCGGTATCAAAGGTTTCGGGAGTATTTTGGTGTATGGATAAAGTCTTGTTCCCAGTCCACCTGCCATTATGACAACAGGTACATCAAGTTCTTTTTCATCTTCTACTTCTTCGTCGTTTCTTAAAATTATGGAAACAATATTATCCTTATCATCTGTTATAGGCAAAGCTTCTATATCGTACAATTTCATATATTCTTTTGCTCTTGCTTTATCTTTCATCCTCAACGATTTTGGGTTATAATTTGCAATATCTTTTATTTTAGCTTCAAGATTACCTTTTTTAAGAATCCATCTTCTTATATCCCCATCTGTAATAGATGCCATAAACTTATCATATCTCGTTACAAAAAGTACCTTTTTAGCTGCCAAATCCAATTGTGACATAGCATCTATCATACTTTTATCTTCATCTATAAGGAAATCTTTAATATCCATTATCACACCTCTTTCAAAAGGTCGTCAAAGCTCTTTCTAAATATTTTTTAGGCAATCTACTACAGTTACCACATCTTCAATTGTAAGATTTGAACTACAAGGTATATTTATTACATGATTAAGATAATCTTTTGCTTTTTCTATTTTGTATGTTTGAGCGTCAATATACGGCTTTTGTTCACTAATCAAACCCCATATAGGTCTGGTTTGAACTTTTTGAGATGCTAAATATGATATAAGTTGATCTCTATTTAGTTTAAATGAATCCTCTATATATAAGCCATAAAACCAATAGTTAGGTCTGATACCATCTCTGAAATCGAGTATTTTTAGTCCGTCTATATTTCCCAGTTCTTTTTTATAATACTCGTAATTTGTTTTCTTTGTTTCTATAAAACTTTCCAATTGTTCTAACTGAGCAAGTCCAAGTGCAGCTTGAAGATTTGTCATTCGATAGTTGAAGCCTATTTCGTCGTGAGTATAGTAAAGCTCGTCACTTTTTGCCTGTGTCGTCAAATGTTTAGCTTTAAGCAGTAACTCCTCATTGTCGGAAACTATCATTCCACCACCACCGGTAGTCATTATCTTATTTCCGTTAAAAGAATATACTCCTATATCTCCTATAGTTCCTGCATATTTGCCTTCATATTTCCCGGATGTGTAATAAGTACCTATAGCCTCCGTAGCGTCTTCAATTACTTTTAGATTAAACTCCTTTGCTATGTCAACTATACCTTCCATATTCGCTATATTTCCAAAAACATGGACTACCAAAATAGCCTTTATATGCTTTTTGGTAGTCTTATTTATCAACTTTTCATCTTCAAATAAACATTCATTATGACAAAATGCTCTTAGCTTATCTATGTCTATAGTGAGCGAATCGTCACAATCCATAAATATAGGCTCTGCTCCTATATACTTTACAGGATTTACCGCGGCTATAAACGTAAGTGTAGGAACTATTACCTCATCATCTTTCATTACATCACATACTATAAGAGAAGTATGAAGTCCCGCTGTACCATTTTGACAAGACACTGCACCTTTACAGTTAACATAATCAGCAATTTTATCTTCAAATTCATTTATATATGCTCCTCCTGTTGATACCCATTCAGTTTCAACTGCACGAGTTACATATTTTAGTTCATTGCCTTTTAGATTCGGTACTGACAGAGGTATAAATTTATCATTCATATATATTTCCTACTTTTCACTCCATATAGGCGTTTTTAGTTTCCATTCTCCGAATTCATTTTTTTCAAACAAGTCCTTATTATACAGATTGTCTACTATTTTCCAAAACTCAGTTTCAGAATACCCTAAAAATTCTGTAAAGTCACGCACAGACCTTACATCCAAATCATGATCATGTTTTTTCACTAATTCTATCGCTTCTTCTCTCGACAATAAACCGTATCTTACGAATCTTGCCGCATAATCGGTAGCACTTGCATGTCCGAATTTAGGATATTTCATCCAAGAATGAACTAAATATGCTCTACTATCTACCTGATCAAAATTTTCTATATGATGCGTTCTTTCCCATTCATGAGTTAAATCTCTGAATCCTCTGGTCTTTGCAAACTTATAATTTGCATAACTGTTCCATGGTATAAAGTAAGATACATACATAGGATCAAGTCTATTAAGTTCTTCTATTGACGGAGCTTTAGTAAGTTCTAATACTTGTCTGGTAATACCTTCTATCTCAAGTAATTCATCCATTTCTATCTCAAATGCCACTCCATTATTTAACTGATGTCTGGCAGAATACGTTTCTTCGTAATCAGGTCCCCCATATTCAAAACTTACGTTTTCTCCGTAAACCAGCAAAGGAGTATTGAACTTCAGTGCCATATGCATAGGATAGGTATACATTAGTCTATCTACAAACCACGTAGGTTTGCCATATTTTTCAAAGGTATATCTCATTAACTTTTTCTGAGCCTTTATATCGGGCTTTAAGCTTATAACAGGACAACTAAATTCCTCAGATATATTTTTGAGGTTATGCTTTCCCGCTTCAGTCATTTCAAAATTATCCTCAACAGTGAAAAGTATAGGGTTCATTTTCATAACTTCCTTCATAAGATAAACCTGATAATGGCTGTCTTTCCCTCCGCTTATAGCAATAGCACAATCAAATGAATTTCCGTTCATCCCTCTGTATTTATCACACAAAGCTTCCAACTCTTTGTATCTTTTATCCCAGTCTACTTCTTTTCTTCTTTCATAAGACTGACAAGCCGAGCATATTCCTTCTTCATTAAATTTAATTCCCGGTCTTGTATCGGGCATTACACATTTCTTACAATATTTCATAATTTTTCCTCCTAAAATAATACTGTTCTATAAATAAAAATTTTTCATACAATAATCTATTTTATCCGTTTATTATTTCTTATCAATAGTTTATTGTTTTCTAAGTTAAATATTATAAATATTAGTTTTATATTTATCAAGATTGTTTTTAAAAAATTCCACTGTTTCAGTTATTCCCTGTTCAAAAGTGTAATTCGGTTTCCAATTTGTAAGTTGCTTGATTTTTACGTTAGAGCCAAGTAGTCTATTAACTTCGCTTTTTTCCGGTCTTAGCCTTTGTTCATCACATATTATCTTTGCATAGGGATTTATTTGTTTTATAAGTTCCTGTGCAAGTTCTCCTATAGATATTTCTTGCTGAGTAGCTATGTTAATCTCCTCTCCTATAGTCTTATCTGATTTAGAAATTTCTATAAAACCGTTTACCGTATCCTTTACATAGTTAAAATCTCTGGTCGGTGTTAGTGAACCTAGCTCAATCTCCTCTTTTCCGGCAAGTAATTGAGTTATTATGGTAGGTATTACCGCTCTTGCCGACTGTCTGGGTCCATAGGTATTAAACGGTCTTACAATAGTTATAGGCATATTAAAGCTACGATAAAAAGATTCTGCCAATCTGTCTGCTCCTATTTTTGTCGCAGAGTATGGAGACTGTCCTTGAAACGAATGCTGTTCGTCTATCGGAACATACTGTGCGGTTCCATATACCTCCGATGTTGATGTCACAAGCAATCTTGATACATCAATATCTCTTGCCGCCTGCAACACATTTAAAGTTCCTTTTATATTCGTATCCACGTATGCATCCGGAGAATGATAGCTAAAAGGTATAGCTATCAGGGCTGCAAGATGATATACTTCATCCATCCCTTTCATCGCTTCTCTTACTCCATTCGGATCTCTTATATCCCCTGTAAAAACATCAACTTCTTTCATTATATCCTCAGGAAGTGTATCAAGCCAGCCCCAAGTGTTAAATGAATTATAGTATGCAAAAGCTTTGACTTTATTTCCTTGTTTTACCAGTTCTTCTGTTAAATGACTTCCTATAAAGCCATCAGCACCCGTTACTAATATTTTTTTCATTTTGCATTCCTCTCAATTACGCTCTTTCATCGAATTTATAATGACATCAGCTATATTATCTGCCGAATTACTTGGCATTTTCATCTTTTCCATATGTTTACTTATTTCTTTATATTCATCGCTATTCAAATCAAGCATTTTTTCAATACTATAATCTAAAGCATTCAAATCTGTCACTTTTAAAGCACAATTATAATTTGAAAAATCTTCAGGATAATTCTTACCTGATAAGTTTATTGTTATGACAGGTTTTCCGTTTACAATGGCTTGAAGTCCTACCGTAGAAAGAAAAGTTACAACAATATCAGATTTTTCAAGAATGACATTTGAGTCAAGATCCTTGCTTATAACAAAATTTTCTCCTATTTGGTCAAAAAATTCCTTATAATAACTCATCAGTTCACTTGGATGTAATTTATATATATATAAGTAATCTCCTTTAATCCTTGATAGTTCCAGCATTTTGGCCATAACTTTTTTTTGGTCAAATTCTCCATGCTGAGAAAAAAAAGATATTATTTTCTTGTATTTGTCAATTTTTACAACTTCAAAAAACTCTTCTTTTTTCTTAAATTTATATTTTACTTCAAGATTAGGTTGGCCGGTTATATGTATACTTTCCTTTCTTAAATGAGCATTGAGTCTTAAAAGATTTTTTTTGACTAAATCATTCATAACACATAGGCGTGCTTTATTGTACGGAATAACATCTTCCTCTCCCAGCAAATCTATTACTCTAATAACCGGAATGTTTTTGTCTTCGCATACGACAGCAGCAGCCTTTTCTGCCCTTTGTTCAGAGGTTACTAATATTGCGTCCGGTTTTTCATATTCAATTATTGTTTTTAAGGTATAGTATGGATAAAAGCAATATTTCCCTTTTTCTATAAACAAAGTTTTTGCTTTTTCAACAGTAGCGTTTACAAGACTTAAATCCCACAAATTGAAACCTAAATATGCTAAAATATCATCTCTGTCAATTAGAGATTCACTGTCGTAATTATCATCTATGAATTCATTTCCTAAATCCAATATCTTGTCTTTATCTTTAAATAAAAACAAATAGTCTTTTATCATTTTATATTCAATATTATTTTCATCTAAAACAAATTTACTTGAAGTTAATCCCAGAACGCTAACCTCTATTCCTTTTTTTAATAAAGCTTTTATAACCGAAGCTGCAATTTTTACATGACCGCCACCATATGTTACCACAAAAACTTTTTTTCTCATATTCTATCCCTTTTATATCTTTTAACAATATTTTCTACCATTAAGTCGGCAGGGTTAACATTGATTTCTTGCCAAGGATAATGGTCCGGTCCTATCCTCGAAACAGAGACTTCATTTATTTCCAATACATATACTTCATTTGAAAAATCTACCATTAAATCAAATCTAATAAATCCTAAAAACCCTATATGCTTTGTAATCTCAATTGCTATGTTGCAAATTTTTTCTTTCAGATCAGGACTTAGGATTTTTTTTCTATCATATTTTGCATCTAAATTTTCAAAATTCCTTAAATGTGCTACTGCTATTTTATTTATATCGGACATATCCAGAGCTTCAGGAATTGCATAAATTTCATCTCCGTCTGAAATCACAGGTATAGTATACTCCACCCCTTCAATAAATTCTTCGATTATAACTTTTTTGTTCGTTGAAAAATTTTCATTCAACAGTTCCTCTAGCTGTGCTATATTATTTACCTTTGCAGTTCTTACCGAGTCATTTTCTGATTTAACTACAGAAGGTATACAGATATTGTGTATACCGATCATATCCATATGTTCTTTCGAATCAATAACTTGAAATTTCGGAGTTCTAAAACCCAGTTTGTTAATTGTTTCATATGC
>JBHASY010000058.1:0-30875 GCA_041831635.1 Acetoanaerobium sp.
AAGAAAAAATATGTTTTAATTTCAAAAATAGACAGGGGAATAGAATATGCTTACAAATCTAAATGAAGAAAATCAGACAAAAGCTGATAAAACAGGAACTAAAGCCGGAAATCTTATTTTGCTTAAAAAAAGTGGGTTTAATGTCCCAAGCGGCGTAATTATAGACACCGATTATTATGATAAAATGATGATATCAGCGGGTTTGCAAAATGAAATAAACAAATTACTTATTCAATTAACCAAAGATAATATAAGAGAAATCAGCAAAAAAATAGAAGATTTATTTTATACAGTAGATTTTGAAGATGAATTATTTGAGGAATTACATAAGTTTATCGAACCTAACAAAAAATATGCTGTGAGAAGCAGTGGAACTCTGGAAGACTGCGAAAATTATTCTTTTGCAGGATTATACCGTACACATTTGGAACAACAGGGCTTTAAGGAGATACTACAATCCTTAAAAGACTGTTTGCTGTCTTTATTTTCAGAACATATATTACATTATTTATACGACAATAAGATCCCCTTCACTGAACTAAAAATGGCAGTCATTATTCAAGAGATGGTAGATGCTGATTACAGTGGAATTGCCTTTACTGTAAATCCGATTACGGGAAACGATACAGAAATTTTTTTAGAGATATCTTATGGAATAGGCGAAAATTTAGTAGGCGGAAAAGTTATACCTGAAAACTACGCTTATGACTGGTATAATGAAAGTTGCAATTATAGCAAAGAAAATAAAATTTTAGATGAATATAGTTTGAAGTCCATAGCAAAAGTTTTTTTAGATATTCAAAAGACATTTGGTTATCCCTGTGATATCGAATTTGCAATCAAAGACAAAGCACTATTTATCTTGCAGTCGAGAGCTGTTACTAAAATAGGATACTCTGAAATAAAAGATATGTGGAGTACCGCCGATTTTAGAGATGGAGGAGTCTCTGCCAAAACCTGTATTCCATATATGTGGAGTCTATATGAATATGTCTGGAATCATTCACTAAGTAGGTTTGTAATAGATTCAAAACTTTTACCGGTTTCTGAATGCCAAGTTGTATTGGGGGATATTTTTTTTGGAAGACCGTATTGGAATCTTTCCTTTGTAAAAAAAGCAATGAGCGTAGTTCCGGGATACAAAGAACGAGAATTTGATGCCTCATATGGAGTAACTCCAAATTATGAAGGAGATGGACAAGTAACAAAATTCACAATAAGTTCTTTGGTAAGGATACTGCGTATTGCTTTGGCACAAAGAAAACTATTGCGTGAAAGAGAAGAAAATACACATTCATACAAAGAATTTTTGCTAAAACAATATAGGTACTATAAAGATAGTTTTGATGAAACACTTGATGTTAAAAATTTTGAGAAAAAATGGTATAAATTGACACGTGAGCATTATTTGAAATCAGAGTCTATATATTTTTGGCAGATTTTTATCAACGAAATTTATCAGACTCTTTATAAAGATAAGATTACTAAATACGTAAGCTATGCAGACTACTTAGAACTGCTAAATGGAATTACAGATATATCACATTTAAGACCATTTACTTTTATTCAGGAAGTAAGCCATAAAATTCGTTCACAAGAAGATGCCTATAAATATTGGAAAACAACCTCATTAGAGCATATAAAAAACGACCTTCCTTCAGGGATTTATTTTTTGGATAAGGTAAACGATTTCTTAGAAGAATATGGTTACCATTCTGTTTGGGAACTTGATGTAAGTTATCCTTGTTATTATGAAGATGTCGATACGGTTATATCAATGTTTAAAGAAGTGGTACTTACCCAGAGTTTTGACGATGCTAAAATAGATCATAAACGTTATGAATTACGTATGCAGGAACTTGAGAAAAAAATCGGAAACAGTAAATTCAAAAATTTGAAAACACAAACGGAAAGAATCAGAAAAATGCTTTGGTGGAGAGAAGAATTTCGAGATTTATCCACGATGTTATATTACATTATACGAATTTATACAATGAAACTTGGTGAAATCTATCAAAAACAAGGACTTTTGCCTTCAAAAGAAGATATTTGGATGACGAGAGTAGGAGATATTTGGGATTTTCAAGACGGAAAAATCAATCAAGATGAGTTTAAAAACAGATTTTCAAAAAATAAAGCTTACTATCTATCTTTTAAGAATTTCCTAAGTGAAAACGAAATCGGCTCCACTTTTAAGCCTCTTCAAAAAAAAAGTACCGATAGAAACATACTGTATGGAACAGGATGTAATACCGGTATTGTTTGTGGAATCGCAAGAGTTATAGACTCGATTGATGAGATAGATAAAATTCAAAAAGATGACATATTGATAACTAAGTACACAGACACAGGTTGGAGTTGTAAGTTTGCGCTTCTTTCCGGTATCGTAACTGAATTTGGCGGTGTTTTATGTCATGGTGCAATTGTAGCAAGAGAATATGGAATACCGTGTATTTCATCGGTTAGCGATGCCACGAAAAAAATCAAAGACGGTTCTTTGATTAAGATAGATGGAGAGACAGGAGAAATTTTTTTAAAATGATATTTGGAGAGAAAAATATGTTTATAGGGAAATGGAATAAATCGGTTATTTTGACTTATATAGGGGTCATTTTTTCGATATCAGGGATGTATCTTGTCATAAAAGGACATACACAATTTGCTATGGGTTTTTTGATTTTATCCGGAATATGTGATTTATTTGACGGACATATTGCAAGAATAATGACTCGAACAGAAGAAGAGAAACTTTTCGGAATAGAATTAGACTCTATGGCTGATGTTACGAATTTCATTGCCTTTCCTGTAGTTATTTTATACATGACAACATCTTTTTCATTCATAACTGTTTGTTTTGCCGGAATTTTCGCCATTTGTGGTATAGCTAGATTGTCTTTTTTTAATGTAGGTGCTAAAGAGTTAGAAGGAAGAGTAAACTTTTTTCGAGGACTTCCTGTAACCTATACGGCGCTTATATTGCCTTTTGTTTATCTACTATCACATATTTTAGACAAATATATCTTTCAATGGATTTTTATTGTGGTGTATCTAGGTATTGCGATATTTGAAATTATTGATATTCAGATACCGAAACCCAGAGGAGCGGCATATCCGTTTTTTTCTATATTGGCAATAGTTATGTTATGGGTCTATTGGAGAATACTATGAGTAAAATTTATGACAGACAGAAAAAAACATTTTATGAAGAGGAACAATTCGGCAAGCGAGAATTAAATTTTTTGTACTATAATTTTTTTGGAAATATTTTGCTGAAAATTTTTGTAAGACCATCCTTTTCAAAAATTTTCTCTATATACTATAACTCGACATTTAGCAAACACAAAATCCCCTCTTTCATTAAAAAATACAATATCTGTACTGAGGAATATGAAAAAAGTTCATATCTTTCGTTTAATGATTTTTTTACCAGAAAAAAGAAAGAACAATACATTCACAAAATAACAGATGCTAATGTCCTTATTTCTCCTGCAGATTCAAAACTTACTGTATATCATATTACACAAGACTTAAAAATAAATGTCAAAGATAATAGTTATACGATAGGTGAATTATTAAAAGATGAGGAATTTGCAAAGGATTTTCAAAATGGGCTTTGTCTTGTCTTTCGTTTAGGTGTTCAAGATTATCACAGGTATTGCCATATTGCAGACGGTAAACTTATACGAGAAAAAAAAATAAAAGGATGTCTTCATACAGTAAGTTCTATTTCATACAAACACAAGATTTTTTCTGAAAACAAAAGAGAGTATCAAGTAATACAATCAGACCGCATAGGTATATTCGTCCAAATGGAAGTCGGAGCACTTTTAGTCGGAGAAATCGTAAATAACAAAAACAAGACGGTAAGTATAGGCGAGGAAAAAGGATATTTTAGTTTTGGAGGTTCAACTATAATAGTGCTGATAAAAGAAAACACTATATTATTAGACGAAGATATTTTAAAAAATGCTTTGAATGAAATAGAAATAAAAGTAAAGTATGCAGAAAAAATAGGAGAATTCATATGATAAAACGTTTGTATATCTATTTTCAAGAAATGTTTCCTCTCATCCCCAGATTTATTCTTGGAATGATTGTTTTTGGAGAAATTTATTTTATTTTGTTACTTAATTACGGACTAAATGATTTTAAAATAGGAATTCAGGAATTTGTAGGTGCGTACACAGTATTTGCTTTTTATATGTATCTTAGAATAGCTGATGATTTTAAAGATTATGAGACTGATAAAAGGCTGTTTCCCCATAGAGCACTTCCAAGCGGAAAGGTTACAAAGAAAGATTTGTTTATAATCTGTGCTATAATACAAATAATCGCCATCTTCCTAAATATCCTCTATATGAATAACACTATGTTTTTTCTGTTTCTGTATGGTTATGGTTTTCTGATGAGCCAATGGTTTTTTCAAAGGCACAAGATACAGCCGAACTTACTTCTGGCACTGGTAACACATAACCCTGTCCAGATTATTATAAACCTTTATATCATCTCTTTTACTTGCATAAAGTATAATTTATATCCGTTTACATATATTACTTTTTTTGTAATGTGGACTTTATATTTCCCTTCCCTAATATGGGAAGTAAGTCGTAAGATAAGAGCCCCTCACGAAGAAACTGAATATGTGACTTATTCTAAACTGTTCGGCTATAAAAAAGCAACTAAATTCGTTATGATTTTAACCTTAGTTGATATTGCGACCAATATTGTTTTAGTATGGAATTTAAATAAAATTTCGGTAGCTATGTTTATCGCTATAGTTACATGGATGAGTATAAAATTTTTACAATATATGAAAAACCCTTATCAATACAAAATCGTGAAAAAAGTAGAAAACTATACTTATGTACAAGAATCGCTGATGCTACTAACTGTAGCAATATATTTGATCGCAGGTAGGATATAATGAAGAGCAAAAATCTTGAAATTATGAGGAAAAACGGAATAAATATTCCTGATTTTTTTGTACTGCGTTGGCAGGAATTAGTTGAAGAAAATGAGTTATTTAAATTTTTTCCAGAAAATAAAGACGAAAGTTTTTCAAAACAAAGTGCCAATTTAAAAAATCTTTTAAATCAATTTATTCATATACCAAAACTTTCTTTAAAAAATAGCGTATGTTATGCTGTACGTTCATCATGTAATATGGAAGATGGCGAAAACTACAGCTTTGCAGGAATGTTTAATACATATTTAAACGTTGAAACCGAAGAAGTTTCTGCTAGAATATATGACTGCCTTAAATCCCTATATAATCAAACCGTACTTGAGTATATCAAACTAAAAAATATTGATATAACAGCTCTTAAGATGGATGTTATAGTTCAAGAAATGGTAGAGGGAGATTTCTCAGGTATTTTATTTACTTCCAATCCTCAAGGAATTTTGAATGAGGCAGTTATAACAGCAGGAAGAGGATTAGGCGATGGTGTTGTATCTGATAAAGTTCAAACCGTGACCTATTATTATAATGTTTCGGATAAAAAATATTATTATGACGGCATAGAAGATATTATTGATATAGAAATTTTAAATAATATTATTTCTGTTGGAGAAAATATTAAAAATATTTTGGGGTATTGCTATGCAGATATTGAATTTTCTGTCATAGGAAATGAGTTATATATTCTGCAAGCAAGAAGGATTACTTCTATTGAAGATGATGAAATTGAAATTTATGATAATTCCAACATTGTAGAAAGCTATCCGAATTTTACTCTTCCACTTTCTGTGTCTTTTGCCTCTGCTGCATATACAGGGGTATTTACAGGTTTGGCAAATAGAATTTGGAATAATGAAAATATGGTTTGCAAACACTCTGCTATATTTGAAAATATGGTAGGTTCTGTCAACGGAGTTATGTATTATAAAATCAATAACTGGTATAAGCTTTTGAATATTTTGCCATTTGGAAAAAAAATCGTTCCTATATGGCAAGAAATGCTAGGAGTTAAAAACAATCAGGTAACATCAAAAGGGCTTGCCTTCCCCTTATTTTTTCGTTTAAAAACCTACTTTCGTTTTATATACGAATTTTTTTCAGTAGAAAAATCTATGCAGAAATTAAACGAGTACTATATAGAAGTCAGTCGAGATTTTGAGGAAAGATTTAGCGAAGATCTTACTAATGAAGAACTTAAAAAACTTTATAGATATATCGAGAAAAAACTTCTCAAAAACTGGGATATTACACTTATCAATGATTTATATGCCTTTTTATTCACTGCATTAGCTAAGAAAAAAGCCAAAAACAGTCAGATATATAAGACAATATCCGGTATTAAAGATATAGAGAGTATGAAACCGATAAAAGATTTGATAAAACTCGCTGAAATCCTTTCAAAAGAAGGGAAAAGTTCAAATTATTTTGCCCAAAAAAATGACTATATCAGAAAATACGGAGATAGAACTCTCGAAGAACTAAAGTTAGAAAGCAAAACTTTTCGTACAAATCCTGAACTTTTAGATAAAAAAGTCGAGGAGTATGCCTTAGACTTTACAAAACTCGAAGAAATGAAAGCCAATATTTTATTAGATGAAAAAAGATTTAAAAAAAGTACGAAAGATGATTTTTTTACCGGAAAAGCTATAAAAGGAATCGGAAATCGAGAAATTTCAAGATTAAATCGTACAGGTATCTATGGTATGGTAAGAAGTATATTTATTGCTATTGCTAAAAATCTGGTATCTCAAAATCGTCTAGAAACTATAGAAGACATCTACTATTTAAAGATAGAAGAAATCTTTAGCGAAATGAACTCTCAAACAAATCTAATGCACATAATAGAAAAGCGAAAAGAAGATTATAAGTCTTATAAAAAAATGCCTGTTTATAATCGCATTGTAGTGACAAAAAACGGATTTAACAAATTAAATAGATTTGTAGGAAATCAAAAAGATGTCCTGCAGAAAGATTTTCTTTCGGGTGTGCCTTGTTCTTTCGGAAAAGTAAACGGAGATGTTCTTGTAATTAAAAATGTGGAAGATGCCAAAAGCGGAAAAAATAAAATCTTAGTGGCGAGAACTACAGATCCTGGCTGGGTTTTTATACTCGCAAATTCAAAAGGAATCATTACAGAAAAAGGTTCTTTGCTCTCTCATACTGCAATTATAGCCAGAGAATTGAAAATTCCGTCAATCGTTTCAGTCGAAAATGCGACAGAACTTTTGAAAACAGGAGATATAGTAGAAATGAACGGAGATACCGGAGAAATTCGTATTTTAAAAAGGCAAAAAATATGAATTTGATTGTAAATTACCATCATTAGTACCTTAATAAATCAGAATTAGGTGAATTAGAATGAAATGTATTGAGTTTGACTGCGAAAAAAAATATCTTTCAGATTTTCTTCATATGACATCTAAGCTTTATTCTTCCGGAAAGAATACTTATGATTTTGGCGAACTTCGGCAGTTACTTTTGGGAATACACATTTTAAGCAAATATTTTTCATTACGAAAATTTTGTATTTATGAAAACGAAAAAATAGTAGCAAGATTTATACTTACCTTATATCCGGATGATGATACAGCGTATCTGGGATTTGTTGAAGGAATAGAAGAAGAACATATTTGGAAATATTTGTTTGAACAAGTTGAGCATTATGCTTTAGAAAGTAACTGTAAAAATATTATAGGTCCTGTAGATGCCTCTTTTTGGATAAGGTATCGCTTAAAGTCGGATTTCTTTGAAGATACTCCTTATACAGGAGAACCGTATCACAGAGACTATTATTTAAATATGTTTTTAAAAAATGGATATGAAATTACCGAACGATACACCTCTTCTTTTTATAAAGCTATAGATAAAAGCTATGCTAATCCTACATTTCAAAGAAGATATAAACAATTTAGCGAAAAAGGCTATGAGATTATCAGCCCGAAACAGGAAAATCTACATATGGTGCTGGAGGATATTTATTATTTAGTAAGTGAACTATACCGAGATTTCCCTATATATAAAAATATATCCTGTAAAGATTTTTGCAAATATATGGGACGGTATTTCAAGATTATAAATTTAAATATGGTAAAAATAGCATATTATAAACAAAAAATGGTTGGTTTTTTTATAGCCCTCCCTAATTATGGAACCTCAGTTTATCATATGAACAAGTTTTCAAACATACTGAAAGTATTGTATCATAAAAAGTTTGCAAAAGAATATGTGTTGCTTTATATGGGCGCAGATGCCGGGCACAAAGGTTTAGGTTCAGTTTTGGCACATTCTATGGTTGAAGAGTTAAAAAAAGTCAACGGAAAAAGTATAGGAGCTCTGATACACGAGGGAAAAGTCACTCAGGGATATGCCTGCGATTTGCTTGAAAAAAGATATGGATATGTGTTGTTAGGAAAGAAATTAAAATAAAACGGGTAGTTCCTTTTAAAACTGCCCGTTTTATATATATTACTTTATTATAATTCTAAAGCGATATCCATTACTGATTTTTTATGAAATATTAAAATGAATCTGTAAACTTCATTTTAATAAAGCTTTGCACCTGCCGGAATATGGTCATCTACCATCAAAAGATGAAGTTTCTCTTTCCCCTCTTCTTTATGAAGTGCACTGATGAGCATTCCACTAGAGTCTATCCCCATCATAGCTCTTGGAGGAAGATTTGTAATAGCTATGCAAGTTTTTCCGATAAGTTCTTCAGGTTCATAAAACTCATGAATTCCACTTAAAATAGTTCTGTCTTCTCCTGATCCGTCATCCAATGTAAACTGTAGAAGTTTCTTTGACTTGGGAACTGCTATACAGTCTTTAACTTTAACAGCTCTAAAATCGGACTTTGCAAAAGTTTCAAAATCCACAAAATCCTTAAATAGCGGCTCGATTTCTACCTTAGAAAAATCTATTTTTTCGGAAGTTACAGAGACTTTAGCATTTGCATCCACTCTTGCATTTATATCATTTAACGGTTTCATTGTAGGGAAAAGTATTACATCTCTGATAGACGAAGAGTTGGTAAGCAGCATAAGAACCCTATCCACTCCTATTCCAAGTCCACCTGTAGGAGGAAGTCCGACTTCTATTGCATTTAAGAAATCCTCGTCCAGCATATATGCCTCGTCATCTCCCATTTCTCTTTGTCTTAATTGGTCCATAAATCTTTCTCTCTGGTCTATAGGGTCATTTAACTCTGAGAATGCATTTGCTATTTCCCAAGTGTTTACAAATGCTTCAAATCTGTTTGTAAGTCTCGGATCGTCAGGATTTCTCTTAGATAAAGGAGACACTTCCACAGGATGATGAGTTATAAATGTAGGCTGAATTAAATGCTCTTCACAAAACTCTTCAAACATAGCAGCTATAACAAAACCTCTGTTCATAATCGGAGTAATTTCGATATTGTTTTCTTTTGCTACTTTTATTGCCTCTTCATCCGTTTGTATTTCATTGAAGTCTATACCTTTAAATTCTTTTATTGCATCAATCATAGTCAATCTTCTCCATGGAGGAGTAAGGTCTAGTTCTGTCCCTTGATAGTTTATCTTTGTGGTTCCAAGAGATTTTTCAGCCATATATGCTACAGCCTCTTCAGTAAGTCTCATTATGTCCTCGTAATCGGCATAAGCCTGATATACCTCTATAGCAGTGTACTCAGGGTTATGTTTGATAGACATACCCTCATTTCTAAACATCTTTCCAAGCTCATACACTCTTTCAAATCCGCCCACTATAAGTCTTTTTAGGTATAACTCATTTGCAATACGCATATACATATCTATATCGAGGGTATTATGATGAGTGATGAAAGGTCTTGCAGTCGCTCCACCTGCTATAGCTGAAAGTATAGGAGTATCTACTTCCAAGAAATCTCTATTGTCCAGATATTCTTTTAATGCCTTTATCGCTTTACTTCTTATTAAGAAAGCCTCTCTTACTTCAGGATTTACAATCAAATCCACATATCTTTGTCTATATCTTAAATCAGGATCTTTTAAACCGTGATATTTTTCAGGCAGAATTTGAAGAGATTTTGTAAGTAGCAGTACCTTAGATGCTTTTACAGACTGCTCCCCTTTTTTAGTGAGGAAAACTGTTCCCTCTACTCCTACGATATCACCGATATCATATGTTACAAAATCAGCATAACTATCATCGCCTATAGCATCTTGTCTTACATAGATTTGAATTCTTCCTTGCTCATCTTGAATATCAATGAAAGATGCTTTTCCATGTCCTCTCATACTCATAATTCTTCCTGCAACAGAAACTTCACTTCCATCCAACTTTTCAAAATTATCCTTAATTTGCTTACTGTGATGCGTTTTTATATATTTCTCTATCTTAAAAGGATTTTTACCTGCATCCTGAAGTTTTTTCAGCTTGTCCCTTCTTATTTGAAGCATTTCATTCAAACTTAAGGTTTCAGAATTCATTTGATCATTAGACATAACAACTACCTCCTGTTTTTTATTATTAAAGCCCATATAAATTTTATATGAGCCTCGTTGTAGTGAAAAATTTCAACTGCTTACTATTTAAACTTTTAATAATCTATCTTCTTATATCTAAGATTTTGATTTTAGACATCCCATCCGGTACCTGAACATCAATCTCTTCTCCCATAGATTTTCCAAGCAACGCCTTTCCTATAGGAGATTCATTTGATATTTTCGACTCCGATGGATCTGCCTCTGCTGACCCTACTATTGTATACTCGTCCTCTTCCACTTCTCCTGTAAGTGCGTCCTTAAACTCTATCTTAACTACAGATCCGACTGTAACTATAGTCGTATCTATCGTACTTTCGTCGATTACTACAGCCATTCTAAGTATGTTTTCAAGTTTCAATATTCTCTCTTCTAATTGAGCCTGCTCATTTTTAGCTTCATCATACTCTGAGTTTTCAGAAATATCTCCAAACGAAATAGCTACCTTAATTCTCTCTGCTACTTCCTTTCTTCTTACAGTCTTTAAAACTTCTAACTCTTCCTCTATCTTCCTATACCCGTCTTGCGTTAAAAGCGTTTCTTTGTTTTGGTTATCCACCTATAAATCCCCCTTTTATCAAATCTCAAAGAGTTACATACATATGCGAATGATTATATAGTAAGAACTTAACTATGTCAAGGTTTGGAGATATTCAGTCAGTGTTTTTATAACATCTGTCGGCTCATTCATCTTATTTATACGATCTTTTATCCGAGTGCTGTTTTTTAATCCTTTCAAGTACCATCCCAGATGCTTTCTCATCTCAGTAACAGCCTTATGCTGAGTTTTATGTTTAAGTGCAAGTTTATAGTGGTTTATAGCTGTTTCTATCTTCATCTTAGGCGATACTTCTCTCGGCAAAATTCCGAATGTCATATAATCATGAATTTCCTCAAAAATAAACGGATTTCCCTGAGCACCTCTGCCTATCATAAGAGCATCTGCCTTAGTAAGTTCAAGTATATTCTCCGCCTTTTCAAATGAGGTTATATCTCCATTTGCAATAACAGGAATAGTAAGTTCTTCCTTTAACCTCTTTATTATCTCCCAGTCGGCATCTCCGCTGTAATACTGTTCCCTAGTTCTTGCGTGAAGTGCAACAGCATCTGCTCCTGCGTCCTGCATCAATTTCCCGAACTCAATTGCATTTACATTTTTCTCGTCCCAGCCTTTTCTGAATTTAACCGTAACAGGCAGATGAGTAGAGGCTTTTACCTTATATACTATTTCATATGCAAGTTTCGGATTTTTCATAAGAGCTGACCCGTCTCCTGTTTTCACGACCTTCGGCACAGGACAGCCCATATTTATATCTATGATTTCAAATCTATTAAGTTTAGTAAGTATCCTTGCAGACTCTGCCATAAAATCAGGCTCACTTCCAAATATCTGCACAGCTACAGGTTTTTCTTCATCTTCTACCATTAACATATCAAAAGTATTTTTATCCTCATAGCATACAGCCTTGGAATTTATCATCTCAGTATAAAGCAATGATGCCTTAAATTGCTTGCAAATCAGCCTAAAAGGCAAATCCGTCACCCCTGCCATAGGAGCTAAAAAAACATTGCCATATGTCTCAAAATTTCCTATTTTCAATTACATTTTATTCCTTTCATAAATTATCCTAAGACCCTCTAAAGTAATAAACTTATCTATAGTCTTAACAGTCTTTGTTTCTGCACATATAAGCGGAGCTAGCCCCCCTGTTGCAACTACATTTACATCTTTGCTGCCGAGCTCTTCTTTCATCATCGTAACTATATTGTCCACCAGTCCGGCATAACCGAAAACTATCCCGGATTGCATAGCCCATGTGGTATTTTTCCCTATAGCACCCTTTGGCTTAGCTATTTCGACTTTGTGAAGTTTTGACGCTCTCTGAAAAAGTGCCTCACTCGAAATCTTTATGCCTGGCGAAATCGCTCCACCCAGATACTCCCCTTTTTCAGAAACTGCACAAAATGTCGTAGCCGTTCCAAAATCTATAAGAATAAGAGGTCCTCCATATTTTTCATATCCTGCTACAGCATTTACTATCCTGTCAGCCCCTACTTGCTGTGGATTTTCGTACTTGATGTTAATCCCTGTTTTTACTCCCGGACCTACTATTATAGGCTCTTTTGCACAGTATTTAATCGAAAAATTTTCCAGCGAATGCATTACCTCCGGAACTACCGAAGAAATGATTACATCTTCAATATCTTTGAGTGATATCCCCTCATAGTCAAATAATTGCCTTATTATAACTCCATACTCGTCTGAAGTCTTAGTTTTATCTGTTCCTATTCTGAAATTACAAATCAGTTCCTTGTATTTATACACCCCTAAAACCATATTAGTATTTCCAATATCAAATACCAGTAACATAATTCACCCCTAAGTATATTTTAAGGGAAGCCATCAGGCTTCCCTATAACAGTCAGATTATTATCGTCTTACCTTTTTTATAGCCTTTACTGTAGCTGTTACTATCAGCATAGCAACAAACATCTCCGGAATACCGTTTGTTATTCCTATGCCACTTATCACTTTAAATGCATTTTGCCCTGATACTCCAATGGCAGATACAAACTTTTCTGCATATAGCATATATACCATACCTAAAACTCCGAGAGTATTTACTAACGTTCCAAGTGCTCCCGTAATTCCGAGCGAAATCATTTCATTTTTTGTGGTTTTAGAAAAAAACTTGTAAATATAATATGAAAGCAGCCCTATTAAAATTCTGGGAAGAATAGATACAAGCGGATTCCAAAACACAAACGATACAGGAGTAGGTGCAGTAATGCTTCTTATAAGTGAAAAAGTTCCAAATATAAGTCCTACAAGCATTCCCACCACAGGCCCTTCAACTATCGCTCCTATGATTACGGGAATGTGCATAATAGTAGCATTTGTCACTCCTACAGGAATAAATCCAAGCGGCGTCATACCCAGCACTACTGAAATGGCTCCAAGCATACCTGTCACTGCCATATGCCTTACTGTAAAGGACTTTTTTGTTTCTATCAATTTGTCCACCTCCGTTCCAGCTCCTAAATGGATGCCGGACTAATAAAAAATGTTAACATATCCGGTTCAGTTTTATTAAGAATAAATACTGACTTTCAAATACATATTATATGCTAATTTACTTTGAATTTCTATAGTTTTTGTATATTTTTTTAAATTATGTTAAAAGCTTTTAATCCTCCAACCGGTTTAGCACTTTTTACTGCATTGTATATCGCTTCTTGCATTACTTCACTTGCAAGATTTGCAACTACATCTATACTGGTTTTTATTTCTCCCGTAGCTAAAGAAAAAATCGTGTCTCCGTCGAGTGTCGTGTGAATCGGTGATATCGCTCTTGCATATCCGTTATGTGCCACTTGAGCGACTTTTTTACACTGTGCCTTTGAAAGCTTTGCATTCGTGATTATCGCTCCTATAGTAGTATTTGTATTGTCAAATCTTCTTTGTAAAAGAGAACCTGTCATCAATTTAGATGTGTTTACAAAACAGGTTTTTTCTTCATTTAATGCCCCTGCTATGATTTTCCCATTTTCTACTATATCTCCAAAAGCATTTACGGCGACCAAAGCTCCCACGACAAGTCCTGATTTATGAATAAACTCGCTGTAACCAAGTCCTGATTTCATCGCAAACTCCATAGAGTTTATTTTGCCTATACTTGCGCCTGTACCTGCTCCGTAATTACCCAGTTCAAAGTTTTCACCTGCATTTTCGCAGGCCTTGTATCCCATAGCCTCGTCCGGTCGTACTTTATAATCTCCTACTAAAAGATCAAATAAAACTGCTTGACAAACTATCGGAACTTTTGTTACTCCTACATCAAATCCGATTTTTCTTTCTTCCAGATATTTCATCACTCCTGTAGATGCTGCAAGTCCAAAAGCCGAACCACCTGAAAGCACGACAGCGTGAATCTTATCAACCGTATTTACAGGGTCAAGTAAATCTGTTTCTCTAGTTCCCGGTGCACTTCCTCTTACATCCACTCCGGCAGTAGCTCCTTTTTCGCATAGTATCACCGTTACCCCTGTAAGAGCATTTTCATCCTGCATATTTCCTATTTTTATTCCTTTTACTGTCGTCTTCAAAGTATCTCTCCTATCGTATGGAAATTTCCCCTGAACTTAACTCTTTTATTTTTCCACCTGAGTTTTTAATTATAAGTGCCCCATTATCGTTGATATCAATAGCTACAGCAGTTTCTACTTCATTCATATGATGTACATTGATTTGTTCTCCAAGTACACTTGAGTTGTTTTTTAATATGCTTACAACATCTTCTGTATTTTCTTTTAGATATAACTTATATAAACGTTCAAATTCATAGATAAATTGCCAAATTATATCAAGTTTTTTTACATCATAGCCTTCAAGCTTAAGAGAGGTTGCTATATTTTCAATCTCTTTAGGAAACTCTAATCCACTGACATTTATCCCCACTCCTAAAACTATATATTCTATGAATTCCATATCCGCTGACATTTCAGTAAGTATTCCTGCAACCTTTTTTCTATTTATAATAACATCATTTGGCCATTTTATTTTAGTTTGAATATTAAACTTGTTAAAGGTATTTACCAGAGCAGCTCCTGCTATACTTGTAATAAAAGGTGCTTTTATAGGTTCAAATCCCGGTTTTAATATAATAGACAGGTATATCCCATCTCCTTTTTCCGAGTGAAAACTTCGCCCTCTTCTTCCCTTTCCTTTCACTTGTTCCAAAGACAGCACTATACTTCCGTCTGTAAGTTCTTTTGATTTTCTCTTTACATATTCATTTGTCGAGTCTACACTTTCCAAAACCTCTACACTATGTCCTATAAAATCCGATTTCATCCCTATTTCTATCAGTTCTTTGTTTAATATATCAGGGTATGATATCAATTTATATCCTTTTTTAGTTATTGACTCAATTTCAAATCCAAGTTCTTTTAACTTAGATATTCTTTTCCAAACAGCAGCTCTCGTTATCCCAAGTTTTTTCGAGATATTTTGACCGGATATATATTCGCTACAGGAATCTATAAGCATTTGTATTATAGCTTTATTCATAAAACGTCCTCCATAATATCAACTTCACTTTTGTTGCCTATAATTATTATAGCAAACATATACAACCTAATAGCCTAGTTAAATAAACTTAGCAACACCCCTGCCGCTACAGCAGAGCCGATTACTCCTGCAACATTAGGCCCCATGGCGTGCATAAGAAGAAAGTTGGCGGGGTTTGCCTCTTGTCCGACTTTATTTGAAACTCTGGCTGCCATAGGTACTGCCGATACTCCGGCTGAACCGATAAGTGGATTTATAGGGTCTTTTGAAAATTTATTTAAAATTTTAGCTAAGATTACCCCTGATGCGGAACCTACTGCAAAAGCTACTACTCCCAGCACTATTATCTGAATAGTTTGAACTGTAAGGAATTGCTCAGCATTTGCTGTTGCCCCTACAGATATTCCAAGCAGTATAGTAATAATGTTTATCAACTCATTGCTCGCTGTCTTGCTAAGTCTTTCTGTAACTCCAGACTCTTTAAGCAAGTTCCCAAGCATCAGCATCCCGACTAATGTCGCAGCAGGTGGTAATATCAAAGATACTACTATTGTAACCATTATAGGAAAAATGATTTTTTCTTTTTTTGTTACTGTTCTAAGCTGTTTCATAACTATTTTTCTTTCTTCTTCTGTCGTAAGTGCTTTCATTATAGGGGGCTGAATTACAGGGACCAGTGCCATATAAGAATATGCCGCTACAGCAATAGGTCCTAACAGATTCGGTGCGAGTTTAGTCGTTAAAAATATCGCTGTAGGTCCATCTGCTCCACCTATTATCCCTATAGACGCTGCCTCTTGAGCAGTAAATCCAAGAAAAAGTGCACCAAAAAAAGTGAAAAAAATGCCAAATTGAGCAGCCGCCCCTAAAAGTAAGGACTTAGGATTGGCTATCAGAGGCGCAAAATCCGTCATAGCCCCTACTCCCAGAAATATAAGAGGCGGAAATATTCCAAGTTTATTTCCAAGCGACAGATAATATACAAGTCCTCCCGGCAAACTAGTCTTCATCTGTGCCGAAAAAACACCTTCTTGAGCCTTTTGAGCCTGTTCCATAGTTTCAATAGGATCTATTTGCAGTACGGTTTCAGGTGATGCCATTATCCCTGCCAACGGAAGATTCGCAAGAAGCATACCAAAAGCTATAGGAATAAGCAATAGAGGCTCAAATCCTTTTGCTATAGCCAAATAAAGCAATATGCACGATACTATTATCATTCCCAGCTGTCCTAAAGACATATGAGCTATCCCGGTAGAATTTAAAAATTCCAATATAACTTGAATCATAAGGTAACTCCTTTCTGCTTGAGTTCTTTTATACGTGGATTTTATTATTGAACTACTACCAGAACATCGCCTGAACTTACAGATGAACCTTTAGTAACAGCTATTTGTTTTATGACTCCGTCAGCAGGAGACATAATTTCGTTTTCCATTTTCATAGCCTCTAAAATAAGAAGTACTTCTCCGGCTTTTACAGACTGTCCTTCAGTTACCTTAATATCATTGATAGTTCCCGGCATAGGAGCTTTCACGCTTCCTTCTCCACCGGTAACTACAGGGTTTTTAATTTCTGTTTTTAGTGCTGATATATCAGAATACTGTAAAGCAGATGCTTGAGATAAAGTTTTGCCTGATTCTTTGATTTCTTCTACTTCTACCTCATATTTATTACCATTTACCGTTACATTAAATTTTCTCATTTCCTACCTCCCGTTATAATCTGTTTTGTAATTGTTCCAGTCTTCCATTTCTAGCCCAGATCGGACTGTCATTTCCCAATCTGTTTATATTTACAACTCTGATTTTACTTTCACTTACCCCCATAGAGCAAGCAACAGCAACTGAAATAACTGCTACGAGTTCAGATATATCTTCACTGTCGTTTTCTTCATTTTCATAGTTTTGAATGATATCAGCTTTGTTATTTTGCTCATTTTTTTCATTTGACTTATGATTTACAAGGCTGTCCATAGCTTTTATTATCACAATTAACAAAATTAAAACTACAAAAACTATTGCCATAGACAGTAAAGTTACTACTAATCCTCCAAATATTTTTTCTCCAAATGTAAGAGCAGTTATATCATGAGTCATCTTGTCCAAGATTTCATTTATATTCATAATATACTCCCCCTTTTTTTATAATGGTACATTTCCATGTTTTTTAGAAGGTTTTTGTTCTCTTTTAGAAAGCAACATATCAAAAGCCTCAGCCAGTCTTATTACAGAATGTGCCGGTTCGATGATATCATCTACAAATCCTCTTTCCGCAGCTTTATACGGTGTTGCAAATTCACTTGTATATTCTTCAATTTTTTTATTTCTTGTAGCTGTAGGATTTTCCGAATTTTTTATTTCATCTTTAAATATAATATTTGCAGCTCCTTGAGGTCCCATTACAGCTATTTCTGCTGTAGGCCATGCAAAAACCATATCTGCACCTAAATCTTTCGAGCACATTGCAAGATACGAACCGCCGTAAGCCTTACGAGTTATCACAGTAACTTTAGGAACTGTTGCTTCGCTATATGCGTAAAGAAGTTTTGCTCCATGTCTGATTATCCCACCAAATTCCTGTGAGGCTCCGGGTAAAAATCCCGGTACATCTACAAATGAAAGTATAGGAACATTAAAACAGTCACAGGTTCTAATAAATCTACTTGCTTTATCAGAGGCATTTATATCTAAACACCCTGCCATAACCATAGGTTGATTTCCTATAATTCCTACCGATTGACCATTTATTCTTGCAAATCCTGTCACTATATTTTTTGCAAAATAAGGTTGTACCTCAAAAAAATCTCCAAAATCCACTATAGATGTGATGATTTTTTTCATATCATAAGGTTTATTTGAATCTTCCGGAACTATGTCATTTAATTGCTCATTTGTTCTGTTTATATTATCAGATTCAAATACAGGAGCGACTTCCATATTATTTGACGGTAAATAACTGAGTAATTTTCTTATTTCAAATAAACAAGCTTCGTCATTTGCAGATATGAAGTGAGCCACTCCTGAAATAGAATTATGCGTCATCGCTCCACCTAATTCTTCAGCCGAAACTTCCTCCCCTGTTACCGTTTTAATAACCTGTGGACCTGTGATAAACATCTGGCTGGTCTTGTCCACCATAAATATAAAATCAGTCAGTGCCGGAGAGTAAACCGCTCCCCCTGCACAAGGCCCCATTATAGCTGATATTTGTGGTATTACTCCGGAGGCTATGGTATTTTTATAAAAAATTTCTCCATATCCTGCAAGAGCATCTACTCCCTCTTGTATTCTTGCTCCGCCTGAATCGTTAAGTCCGACTACAGGTGCCCCCATTTTCATAGCTAAATCCATAATTTTAGCCATTTTTTTTGCATGCATTTCTCCAAGAGATCCACCTACTACAGTAAAATCCTGAGCAAAAGCATAAACCAGCCTACCGTCTACTTTTCCATATCCTGTTATTATTCCCTCTGTCGGAGCCTCAACTTCTTCCATACCAAAACTCGTACATCTATGCTTTACAAATGCATCTAATTCAATAAAACTTCCCTCGTCAAAAAACACAGTCATACGCTCTCTAGCAGTGAGTTTTCCTGCTTGATGTTGCTTATCTATTCTTTTTTGACCACCTGCCATTTCTATTTTTTCTCTTTTCCGGCGTAGCAGTTCAAGTTTTTCGGACATTTTCTTTCCTCCTTAACGAATTATCTATCTTTCGCTCAGTTCAAGCAGAATTCCACCTGTTGATTTCGGATGGCAAAAGGCAATCTTTGCTCCTCCTGCTCCGTATCTGGGTTTTTCATCTATCATTGTATAACCTTTTTCTTTCATATTTGCAATGGCCTTTTCTATGTTATCGACACGAAGTGCAACGTGTTGTATTCTGCCTCTTCCGCCGTTTTTTTCTATGAACTTGGCTATAGGTCCGTCCTCTGATGTAGATTCTAAAAATTCAAGTTCTGTATCTCCTACAGGAAAAAAAGCTACCTTGACTTTTTGTTCTTCAACTACCTCAGTACCTTGACACTTTATTCCCAAAACTTCTTCATAAAACTTAATCGTTTCATCAAGGTTAGTTACAGCTATACCTATATGGTCTACTCCTGATACGTTCATTTTTACCCTCCTTATAAAATCCGGTCATTATTTTAAATTTTTTATTACAGTTTTCCTATATTTTTCTTTCAAAGATTGTTTTTCTAACAAAATTTCACGTCTCATTCGGCCTTAAACAGATAAAATCAACTTTTTGAATTTTAAAATACATACCATTTTAATTATAAAGTTCATTACATAAATATTTTCGACAATATCTCCTCTGCCACCGTATGCGGATCCACCTCATTCTTAACTGTATCCATTAGGGTTTTTAACATAGTGTCCTCAGATATCAGTAATGAAATTTTCTTTTCTACAGCATTATGTATTATTTCCTTGATTTGAGTCGCATTTCTGTTTATTTTTTTTGAAATTATTTCTTCACTTGTTTCAAGGTAGGATTTATGAAGCTCGATATTAGCAAAAAGTTCATCTATGCCCTCTCCTGTTTCTCCTACTGCCATAGAAACAGGCGGTCTGAACTTCCAATTTTTTTTAAAGTCCAGCATAATTTCGACTTCTCTGAAAGTCCTTTTCGCTCCATCCTTATCAGCCTTATTTACTACAAACACATCTCCTATTTCCATTACTCCAGCCTTTATAGCTTGAATGTCATCCCCTAAACCCGGAACCATGACCATAACCACTGTATCAGCAGTTTTTACTATATCTATCTCCGACTGCCCTACCCCTACAGTTTCGACTATGATATAGTCACAGCCATATACATCTAATATTTTTATAGCACCTTGAGTGGCTTTTGAAAGTCCCCCAAGATGCCCTCTTGTTCCCATTGACCTGATAAACACATCCTTGTCTACAGACAAATCAGCCATCCTGATTCTATCTCCTAAAATAGCACCTTTGGTAAAAGGACTTGTCGGATCTATTGCAATCACACCTATTCGTTTATTCTTTTCTCTGATTTTTTTGATAAGCTTATCTGTTAAAGTAGACTTTCCCGCTCCGGGTGGCCCTGTTATTCCTATTACATAAGCACCTCTAGTATGTTTATGAACCTCTTTTAGTAACTGTACATACCCTTGTGATTCATTTTCGACTATACTTATCAGTCTGGCACATGCAGTTTTTTCCCCTTTTAGCAGCCTTTCCAAAAGTTCCATTTTTTACCTTCCTTAGTATATTTTTAAACCCTTCTCTTGATATTTTCCTTTATAAAATCTATAGTAACCTGTGTAGGAGTCCCGGGAGTAAATATCTCTGCGATTCCATTTTCCTTTAATTCGGGAATATCATCGTCAGGAATAACTCCTCCACCTATGACCAGAATTTCATCAAAAACATTTTCAGCTTTTAACATTTCTACTACTTTTGGAAGAAGATGACTATGCGCTCCCGATAAAATACTCATTGCAACCACATCTACGTCTTCTTGTATAGCTGCTTGAACTATTTGGTCAGGAGTTTGTCTAAGTCCTGTATATATTACTTCCATACCTGCATCTCTGAGTGCTCTTGCTATGATTTTTGCCCCTCTGTCATGACCGTCAAGCCCAGGCTTAGCAACTAAAACACGAATAGGTCTATCCATTTTGGTTTCCTCCCCAAATTTAAAATTAAAGTATTACGGACTGCTTATATTCTCCAAACACTTCTCTCATTACATTACAAATTTCTCCTAGTGTAGCATAGGCTCTTACTGCCTCAAGTATATATGGCATAAGGTTCTCGTCTGTGCCACAGGCTTTTTTAAGCGATGATAACGCCTTTTGTGTTTTTTCAGAATCTCTTTTTTTCTTGAGTTCTGCAATTTTATTTTCCTGTAACTCTCCTACCATAGGGTCAACTCTAAGAAGCCCTGTAGGTTTCGGTTCTTCTACTTGGAATTTATTCATTCCTACTATAATTCTTTTACATGATTCAATTTCTTTTTGATAATTATATGAGGCATCCATAATTTCCTGTTGCATATATCCTCTTTCAATTGCTGACGGAGAACCGCCTAAATCATCTATCTTTTCTATCAGTTCTATAGCAGCATCTTCTAACTGATTTGTAAGTG
Organism: Acetoanaerobium sp.; assembly: GCA_041831635.1. Lineage (GTDB taxonomy): Bacteria > Bacillota > Clostridia > Peptostreptococcales > Filifactoraceae > Acetoanaerobium. The sequence continues at coordinate 21,653 of JBHASY010000058.1, forward strand.
ACTCTACATAGTATGAACCTGCAAGCGGATCTATTGTATCAGCAGCCCCACTTTCATAAGCGACGATTTGCTGAGTTCTAAGAGCAGTTCTAACCGATTCTTCAGTAGGAAGTGCAAGTGCTTCATCTTTTGAATTTGTGTGTAAAGACTGAGTCCCTCCAAGTACAGCAGCTAAAGTCTGAATTGCAACCCTGACTATATTGTTTTCAGGTTGCTGTGCTGTAAGTGTCGAACCTCCTGTTTGAGTATGGAATTTTAGCATCATAGATTTAGGATTAGTTGCATTAAACCTATTTTTCATAACCTTAGCCCAAATTCTTCTGGCAGCTCTATACTTCGCAACCTCTTCAAACAAATCATTATGAGCATTGAAGAAAAATGAAAGTCTTGGGGCAAAACTGTCTACATCAAGCCCTGCATCAATAGCTGCCTGAACATAAGCTATACCGTTTGAAAGTGTAAATGCAATTTCTTGAGCGGCAGTAGACCCTGCCTCTCTGATATGATATCCTGATATACTTATAGTATTCCAAAGAGGAACTTCTTTAGAACAGTATTCAAATATGTTAGTAATAAGTCTCATAGACGGTTTTACAGGAAAAATATATGTACCTCTTGCAACATATTCTTTTAATATGTCATTTTGAATCGTTCCTCGCAATTTATCTGAAGTAACCCCTTGCTTTTCAGCTACTGCAATATACATTGCAAGAAGTACTGCAGCAGGAGCGTTGATAGTCATAGAAGTTGAAACCTTATCAAGAGGAATTCCGTCAAATAAAACCTCCATATCTGCAAGTGAATCTATAGCCACTCCTACTTTACCCACTTCTCCTTTAGATATTTCATCACTTGAATCATATCCCATTTGAGTAGGTAAGTCAAAAGCAACCGATAACCCCATAGACCCTTGTTCGATAAGGTATTTATATCTTTTATTGGACTCTTCTGCCGTAGCAAATCCGGCATACATTCTCATAGTCCAAAATCTTCCCCTATACATAGTATCCTGCACGCCTCTAGTGAACGGATACTGAGCAGGTATTCCCAAATCTCTCTCATAATCAAGTTCTTCGATATCAGATGGAGTATAAAGCCTTTTAACTTCAAACTCTGACGAATTTTTAAAAACTTCCTTTCTTTCAGGAAATTTTTCCAGAGCTTTTTTTACTTTCGTAGCTTCCCATGATTCTACATTCTCTCTTATTTTTGAAATATCACTCTTATTGAACATTTTTACTTTCCTCCCTAGATAGTTATGTTTGTTTGGGAACAACTAAAAGATTAACACACTTTTTCTAATTTGTCTTTAGAAATCAGAGTGATTTTCATCAAAATGAGTGAAAAAGTTTCATTATTTTTTCATTTAGAAATTTTTCATTCTGAAAAATGCATTTTTGTATCATTCTTAAGTGACAAATCTTTGTAAAAATCCTATTTTAAAATATTTACAATGTTTCAAAATTGTATTTTTTGCATAATTTTAATTTTTATTATTCACAATTAAAATATTTGTAGATATGTGAATATTTTTAATCTTATTTAACATTTATAAAAACTATATAATTGCTAATTACAACATAAAAAGAGGTGTCTTTCGACACCCCTTAAAACTACTAATTTTTTAGTTTTATAAAATTTTTAACTACACCGGTTTTTCACTGTTGCTATCTTCACTGTCCTCGCTATCCAGATTGGTTTCATTTCCTACAGTTTCATCTATAAACTGACCTGTCTGCTCTTTATTTTCAGAGTTATCATTGTTTTCTTCTAAAATTTCTTCTGTCAGGTCAAGTTCCTCATCAAAAGCCTTTTTAAACTGTTCAGCATCAAGAGTTTCGTATCTGAGAAGTGCTTTTGCTACATAGTCAAGCTTTTGCATATTATCGCTTAGAAGTTTTTCTGTCATATGATATGCCTCATCTACTATCCTTCTGATTTCTCTATCTATTTCAGATGCTACTTCTTCAGAATAATTTCTTCTGGTAGTAAAGTCTTTTCCCAAGAAAACTTCGTCTGATGAATCTCCAAATGCCATAGAGCCGAGTTTTTCACTCATTGCATATTTAGTAACCATAGCACGAGCTATAGAAGATACTCTTTCCAAGTCATTTTGAGCTCCTGTTGAAATATCATCTAAAACCAATTTCTCTGCTACTCTACCACCTAGTAGATGAACTAATCTTTCTTCCATCTCTGTCTTAGTAGCATAGTACTTATCTTCAGTCGGAAGAATCATAGTAAATCCTCCGGCACTACCTCTTGGAGTAATAGTAACCTGATGAACAGGGTCTGTATTAGGTAAAAGTTCAGCAACCACAGCATGACCTGCTTCGTGATAGGCTACAAGTTTTCTTTCTTTTTCGCTTATCACTCTGGATTTTTTCGGAATACCGGCTATGACTTTTGTAATAGCCTCTTCTATAGTATCCATTTTTATAGTCTTTTCATTTAATCTGGCCGTAAGAAGAGCCGCCTCATTCATAAGATTTTCTATGTCTGCCGGAGTAAACCCCGGTGTTCTTCTTGCAATAACTCCTAATTTTACATCTTCAGCAAGAGGCTTATTCTTTGCGTGAACTTTTAATATCGCTTCTCTACCCTTTACGTCAGGTGAGCCGACCAGCACCTCTCTGTCAAAACGTCCGGGTCTAAGTAGTGCAGGGTCTAATATATCAGGTCTGTTTGTGGCAGCCATAATAATTACTCCCTCATTCACTCCAAAACCATCCATTTCAACCAGTAGTTGATTAAGAGTTTGTTCTCTTTCATCATGTCCTCCACCGAGTCCTGCTCCTCTTTTTCTTCCCACTGCGTCAATTTCATCTATGAAAATAATACAAGGTGCTGCCCTTTTTGCCTGTTCAAACAAGTCTCTAACCCTCGATGCCCCTACTCCTACAAACATCTCGACAAAATCCGAGCCACTTATAGAGAAAAACGGCACCTTTGCCTCTCCTGCAACTGCCTTGGAAAGGTAGGTTTTTCCTGTTCCCGGAGGACCTACCATCAGGATACCTTTTGGTATTCTAGCACCTAAATCAATATATTTCTTAGGATTTTTAAGGAAATCTACTATCTCTTCCAATTCTTCTTTTTCTTCGTCAAGTCCTGCAACCTCATTAAATGTTACCTTAACTTTTTCGTCACCCCTATGCATCTTGGCTTTTGACTTTCCAAAGTTCATAACCTTGCTGCCACCGCCTTGTGACTGTTGCATAAATACAAACCATATCACCACAAAAACTAAAATCATAAGCATAGATGGCAGTATTTCTATAAGCCAAGGCGTAGCCGGAACAGGTTCTCCTGTTATAACCAATTTTTTATTTTCTGCCTGATTTAATATTTCTGAAGATAAACTGTCCTCGTCAATAGAATAAGGTAAATACGATGTAAATGCCTCATTTGTCTTTCTTAAAGTTCCCGTAATTCTTCTATCTACAAATTTTACCTCTTTGATATCCTCTGCTTTAAGACTTTGATAAAACTCTGAAAAAGATATATTCCTAACCTCCTGAGTTTTATTTCCAAAAAGCTGAACCACTGAGATGATAATTAAAAATATCAGTAGATAAAAGCCTGCTCCTCTGAAAAAATTTTTCAAGAAAGAAGCCCTCCTCTCTAACTATTTCTATTTATGATACACCAAGGTATATCATATCACATTTTTTATAAAGTTTTACAACTTATTCTGATTACTTTAGTAGTATTTTCATCAATTTTATAATCCTCACTGATTTTGTACCCCATAAGCCATAAAATTCCTTTCTCATCTGAAAGCACAGCAATGCTGTTTCTCTTTTCTCTGGGGATTTTTAAATCAATAAAAATATCTTTTAGTTTTTTCGTCCCTCCTAACCCCATAGGTTTCATTCTGTCGCCATCTAACCTTGATCTTACAATCAAATCTCCTTTGATTTTATCATAATCAAAAGCCTTGGTATACTGACCTGTCGGAAGTGCCATACACCTTTCTTTCGACATAATCTTTGTTTCGATTTTCATACCTATTTCATCTATCTCTATATACCCATCGTTTTTCAAAATATAACTGTAATTTATATTTTCAAAAAACATTTCTTCAAAAGTAAAGCTAATCCCATCTGCGGTCTTATATACCATTAAACCTTTTGGAAGATTTAGTTTTAATTGGTTTTTAGAATTTTTTATAAGTGATAAAGTATCTTCTATATGCACATTATCAATACCTTCAAGCGTTCCTACCAGAGTTTTTATAGCAATTCTTATAAGTCTTTTAACCAGTGAAGAATGTATGCTTTTTAATTCCTCTGTGTCCAGTTTGATGGTTTTATCTGTATTTTCTAATACCTGCTGTTCAAAAATTTTTTGAGCCTCAGTTTCCAAATAGTCGCTATCTTCTCTTAATACATTTGCCATTCTTGAAACAGTATCTTTGATATTAGTTGAAAATTCATGCTCTATGAAAGGAAATAATTTCAGCCTAATCCTATTTCTGGTGTATTCAGTTTCTAAATTTGTGTGGTCGATTTTAGGGTCTAATTTATTTTCTTCGCAATAACTTAAAATATCAGATTTCAATACGTCCATAAGAGGTCTTATAACCCCATCACTTCGCTTGTAGTCCATACCTTTAAGACCTGTGATTCCTGTGCCTCGTATAAGCCTCATTATCACTGTTTCAGCCTGATCATCCAGATTGTGAGCCACAGCAATTTTTTTTGCACCTATTCGATTTTTGACCTCGAAAAGCATATCATATCTCAATTTTCTTGCCGCCTCTTCAAGCGTCATCTTATTTTCTTTGGCATAAGCAGGAACATCTATCGCCTTTACAAAAAAAGAAATTTCAAGTTCATCGCATAACTTGGCTGCATAAAGTGCATCTTTCTGAGCCTCTATACCTCTGATCTTATGATTTAAGTGTGCAGCGTAAATTTTCACATTATAATACTCTTCTAATTTCTTTAGAATATGCAAAAGGCACACCGAATCAGGTCCTCCTGACAGAGCAACCAATATCTTGTCTTTATTTTCTATAAGATTTTCTCTTTCTATGGTTTGCTTAACTTTTTCAATAACCACCATCTAGTCCATTCCTTTATACAATATATTTAGCTTTTATTTATTAACAGTTATATGCATACTGTTTTTTCCCTCAAACATATTTTTTATCAAAATATCATATTCTATATTTATATCAATTTCAAGTGGCTCTTCTTGGACATAAATATCCACATTTTTAGTCAGCATTTCCATCACCATACTTCCATATGGTGTCTTATAGTGGCTTTTATGTCTTTTGTTTTTTTGAAATTCCATAGTCGAGGAATTGCTCCCCAGTCTTTTTAAATCTACTTGATTTTCTTTTATTTTTAAGGTAGTCGTCGTTCCTTGCATTCCTGAAATTTCTGTTTCATCATAAACTAAATAATAAGCATCGTTTTTTTTGTAAAACTCCCCCTCCGTTATTAACTCTATAAATTCCTCTTGTTTTGTATTTATGTCTACCTGAGTGGTTCTTATGTTTATAATAGTCTTATTCAACTGTATCACCTTCACTGTCGTCTATATACATTTTTTAGAAACATCTCTACTATGTCTTTTTATTGCTAAATCAATGAGTTCTTCTAATAAGTTCTCATAAGATAATCCACCATTTTCCCAAAGTTTTGGATACATACTGATATAGGTAAATCCGGGCATAGTATTCGCCTCGTTTAGATATACCTTTTGGGTATCCTTTTCCACAAAAAAGTCTATCCTACAAAGCCCCTCTGCCCCTAAGCCTTTATACGCCTTATATGCCATATCTCGAATTTTTCTGCTTATTTCAAAATCAAGGTCTGCAGGTATGATGAGTTTTGATTCGTTGCTCTTGTACTTGGCATGGTAGTCATAAAATTCATCTGAAGGAATTATTTCCCCTGCGTCAGAGATTCTAATATTATCACAATTTCCAAGCACTGCAATTTCTATTTCTCTTGCATTAACTCCTTTTTCAACTATTATTTTATGATCGTATTCGAAGGCTTTTTCCATAGCTGATATCAGCTCTTGTTTGTTTTTTGCCTTTGATATTCCCACACTGGAGCCCATATTTGCAGGTTTGACAAAGCAAGGATATCCTAAGTTCGCCTCTGCTCTTGAAATGCACTCTTCTCCGGTTTCATAAGAATAACAAGTTATATGTGGTACCTGGTCTATCCCGTCATATGCAAATATTTTCTTCGCCATATCCTTGTCCATTGCATTTGAAGATGCAAGCACAGAACATCCTACATACGGTATGCCTGAAAGTTCCAGCAATCCTTGTAACTTACCATCTTCCCCATATGGTCCATGAAGAACGGGAAAAATGAGGTCAAGTTCAGCAATAGTTTTCCCATTATCATAAATACCGGCTTTTTTATTGTTGCTGTACAAAACCACCTCAGCCGATGTTTTTTTATCTATCCAGCTACCGTTTGAAACATCGTCTATGCTCCCGTCAAAATAAAACATAAGTCCATCTTTATCCATTCCTATAAGATAAATATTATGAACATTTTTATCAAGTCTTTTGTAAACATTCATCGCAGACTGAAGTGAAACTTCGTATTCCGCAGACTTCCCCCCAAATATCAGCCCAATGTTCATCATCTTCACCTAGCCTTTTTTCTATATTTATCTAATATAAATTCCTTGACTTCTCTGATATGCTCCATGGCACATGCCCTTGATATTTCAGGATCTTTAGACTTTAAAGCATCTAATATTTTCTTATGGCTGTGAATTATATACTTTGCTGTAGTAATATCCTCGATATAGCTTTTTCTAAATCTGTGAACCTGCTCTATGAGTACGGAATTAACTTTTACAAGTCGTGGGTTTCGGGATGCACTCAATAAAACATCGTGAAATCTGGAGTCCCACCTTATAATTTTTTCTATACTCTGTTCTTCCACGCTTTTTACAAGAGATACATATGCTTTTTCCAACTCTTTAAGTTCTTCCTCACTCATACTAACTGCTGCAAGCGAGGCTGCAAGTCCCTCTAAAGTTTCCCTTACATCAAGTACATCAGCGACATCTTTCACTGACAGATCTGAGACCTGAGCACCTCTTCTGGGAATCATCTCCACCAAGCCCTCAAGTTCCAGTTTTCTAATCGCTTCTCTTACCGGAGTTCTGGATACCCCTAACTTATCAGCAAGCTGAACCTCCATAAGCCTTTCTCCCGGTAATAAGGTTCCATCTAAAATTGCATTTCTAAGATGCTCAAACACCACTTCCCTAAGTGGCTTTATTTCTTTTATATTTAGCTTATTTATCCCGCGACTCAATATAAACTCCCCCTTTCTGCGTTTTTGTTACAAAAATTTCATTATACTTAGACTTTAAACTTTCATAACAGTCATTTAAATCCGAAATTTTTTCAAATATACCAAATACTGCTGTTCCACTACCTGTCATCATAGAAATTTTAGCCTTACCTTTTATCATATCTTTTTTTACTTCATTTATGACCGAAACCTTATTTACAGTAATATCTTCGAGCACATTTCCCATAGTTTTTGCCATTTCATCCAAGTCATTTTTTTTGATAGCCTTTATAAATCTGTCATTATCAGGTCTATTTTTAATTTCTAAAAGATTTAGGTTTTTATATACAAAAGCTGTAGATATCGACTCTTTAGGCTTGATAATAAGCAAATTCAAATCAACAACAGGAAGATTTTGTATTATTTCTCCTATGCCTGTAGCCCTTACGCATCCTCCCTCTATACAGAAAGGTACATCTGCTCCTACTCTAAGAGCAATGGCTTTCATCTCTTCTATAGTCATATCCAGATTAAAAAGTTCATTTATTCCAACTATAGTCGCAGCAGCATCAGCACTTCCTCCAGCCATCCCTGCACCTACAGGTATAGATTTATCTATATATATATCCACTCCGGAAAAAGCTTTTTCTTTCAAAATCAAACTGGCTGCCTTAAAAGCAGAATTGCTCTCGTCTATTTCTAAAGTCTCGTTATTACAACTCACATCTATAATGTTTTTATGATTTTTTTTAATAGTTATTTCATCATAGATACCAATACTATGCATTACTGTATCCAGCAAGTGATACCCATCTTCACGCTTACCTGTCACATTTAAAGTAAGGTTTATCTTTGCATTTGCTCTTACCACTACCTTTTCCATACTCCCTCCAACAAGGTATCTAGAATTATGTATTTTTTATACAATACTTAATATCATTATATTATACTATACAAAACTTGCAAAATACATACAAACCGTAATTATATAAAAAAAATAATTTTACAGAAAAAAACTCCCTTAACCAAAAAAGGAGTTTTTATGTAGTGATATACTATGAAAGTTTTACTAAGTCAGGTTTGCTAAGTTTTAACTTAACAGTAGATGTAAGTACATCTGAATAACTATAGGATACTCTAGTAGTCGTTTCAAAATTTCCGTCAAGTCTAACGACAAAAACATTAGGATAGGCATTTTCGAGTATGCCTTCCTTAACTACAATTTTTTTTCTACCCTTGTTAGCTCTTAAAACTATCTTTTTCCCCAGGTGCTTTTCAATACTCTTTCTTATCCCCTCTAAGGTATGTTTCGTAGCCAAAAAATCACCCTCTTCTATATTATCTGCATTACAATGGTATCACAAAAGAGGATGATTGTCAAATTTATAAACGATAATTATAATACAAGTAAATAAGTGTTGTCAACTAATAAAATGTAAAATATACAACATTACATCACTTAGTTTTTACATATTTTCTTATATGTTGCATATTCGGCCCGAATTCTTTGTCAAGCTCGGCTTTGTGCTTTCTATATATTTCAGCTATAAATATATCGTGTGATATAAAAGACTCAGCCATAAGCATAAAAGCTTTGTTTTCTGTCCATATTCCTTGATCTACACCTTTTTCTACGAAAACAGTAAATAACGACTCTGCTCCGTCCACAACAAGAGTAAACCATCTTCCGACTTCCTTAACCTGCTTTTCGAGACCTTCCATTTCGTGAAAGTGCATAATTCCTATATTGTTTTTAGTTTTTCCACAGATAACACTTACTATCTCTACCCCTCTTTGCTCTAATTTTCTTAATTCATCTGCAAAAAAATCAAACTCATTTGCCCAAGACTCTAAGTATAAAAATGAATTTGCCTTAGCTATCATAGTTTTTATCTTTTTGAAAATATTTTCTCGTCCCTCTACATGCCATAAATAGG
>JBHASY010000059.1:0-14313 GCA_041831635.1 Acetoanaerobium sp.
ATTGACAACAGGGATTAAGAGTGCTAAAATTTAAGCGAACGATAATTATTATCAATAATAAATAATTATCGTTGAATGGTATCTGTGTAAAATTTACATAACAAAAACATTTTTGGAAGGAGTTTATCTTATGAAAAAAGTAAAAGTTATCTATTGGTCAGGCACAGGAAACACTGAAATGATGGCAAAAGCTGTGGCAGAGGGAGCAAAAGTAGGAGATACAGAGGTAGAACTTCTTGATGTTAGCAAGGCATCAGTGGATACTGTAGCCGGTGCTGACGCTGTGGCACTGGGATGCCCGTCTATGGGAGCAGAGGTGCTCGAAGAGGGCGAAATGGAGCCTTTTGTTGAGTCTATAAAAGGTGTAGTAAGCGGAAAACCGATGGTTCTCTTTGGTTCTTATGGCTGGGGAGATGGAGAATGGATGAGAGATTGGGAATCTCGTATGGATGGTTATGGCGCAAATATGCTTGCTGAAGGTTTAATTTTAAATGAAACTCCTGATGATGCGGGACTTGAGAAGTGTAAGGAACTTGGAAAATTATTAGGATAAGGAAGAAGTTAAGCCATGCAGACGATTAACAGACCGGATATAGTTTTAATCAAAGAGGCATTAAATATATATGGAGATTTGGAATATTTGATGTACAAGATATGTTATCACGCTGCACCTACTTTATTTAGTTCAAAGCCGTCGTCGCTGATTTGTCTGAATAACAACGGAAAGATTAAGCTAAAAGATTTATGGGATAGATACAAGGAAAAGCTCAAAAATTTGATTTCGCTTGAGTTTTTTGAAGTCAAATCGAATAAAAATTGTGTTTCTGTACTTATTTATAAACGTGGGGATTTAGAACATATTTTATTTGATAAAAATGTTAAGTCTTATCTTCTAAGTTGTGGGTATGATGATTACGTTTCTTTGGAAGAGGGGTTTGAGATTTTAAAAGAAAGAAACCAAAATAATTGCCCTGATGAGATTGGAGTATTTTTAGGATACCCGCTATCAGATGTCATAGCTTTTGCCTCGGAAGATAAAAAGAAATGTTGTATTGTAGGTTATTGGAGAGTTTATTCTAATGAAAAAGAGGCTCTTAGTTTGTTTGAAGAATATGACAATGCCAGAAAATGGGTAGTGGATACTCTGGTAAAGGGGTATATGCCTACACAGTTGTTATTAGCATCATAGACAGTAGAGGAAAAACAAAGAATAAAAAAACCCGGATTGCTTTACATATGAAAAATGTAAATGTAATCCGGATTTTTTAATTTTTAAAAATTTCCTGTGGTTTTTATCTAAACTAAATACTGGATCATCACTGTAGCCAGTCCTAAGAAAAAGAAAAATCCAAGAACATCGGTAACTGTCGTTACAAAAACAGCAGAGGCCAGAGCAGGGTCTACACCCAGTTTTTTAAGTATTACGGGAACGAAATATCCTGATATAGTTGCAGCTGTAAGATTAAGCAGCATAGCAACTCCGATTACAAAGCCAAATGCAAAATTTCCCTCCCATGCATATCCTAAAACGCCTACCACTAATCCAAGACAAAGACCGTTTATTATTCCTATAGCTATCTCTTTTTTAAGTATGTCGGATTGATTTTCATAGCTTATCTCTCCCATAGCGATACCTCGTATGATTAAAGTGAGGGTCTGAGAGCCTGCATTTCCGCCCATACCTGCCACCATAGGCATAAATGTTGCAAGAGCGACTATCTGAGCTATAGTATTCTCAAAAAGGCTTACAGTCTTAGCAGCAAGGGTAGCTGTTACGAGGTTTACCAAAAGCCAAGGAAGACGAGATTTAATAGCTCCGACTACACTGCCTTCAATTTTTTCCTCTCCATCTAATCCGGCAAGTCTGAACATATCCTCCGTATATTCTTCTTTTATGATTTCCATCACATCATCAACTGTAATTATACCCAGAACTTCTCCGTTATTACCTACTACAGGGATAGCCATAAAGCCATATTTTTCAAATATATGGCTGACCTCTTCTTGATCCATGTCTACAGGAACGCTTATTACATTTTCTATCATGATATCTTTTATTAGTGTGTCCGGATTAGATACGATAATTTCTCTTAGAGGAACTACTCCTTTTAAGATATTATGTGCATCTACCACATAGATATAGTACGGGGTTTCTGAGTCCGGAGCCATAGTTCTAAGATACTCTATAGTTTCATGTACGGTATCAGTTTCTTTTATAGATATGAACTCGGTAGCCATAATACCGCCGGCTGACTCTGCGTCGTAGGACAAAAGGGTTTTTACTTCTTCGACCTCGTCGGTGTTCATATTTGTGATTATTTCGTTTTGTTCCTCTTCGTCCAGCGTTCCGAGTAAGTCTACCAGTTCGTCTGATGACATCTCAGACATAATGTTGGTCTGACGACTTCCGGAAAATAGAGAAAGCAAGCCGAACTTTTCTTCGTCTTCTGCGTAGTCCAGTAGAGAAGCTATATACTCATCAGGAAGTCTTTCCAGTATAGGAGCAGGATCATCGTCTAACTCTTGCAGTGCCTCTAAAAAATCCACCGGATGTATCTCATCTATCTGCTCTATTATAGTTTCAATAGGGTTTTTCAATATAAATTCAAGTATTTGATTTTTATCTTTTTCTTTATTTTCCAAAATACCACCAACTTTCTGTTTTGCAAATGTAATTAAGCCCTATTTTATTGTAAATGTTTACAAAGGCGATGTCTAGAAATATTCATTTTGATTTTGAATATTTGTTAATGACACAATTTGTAAATAGATGCATAAAATTTATATTTTAGGGTAATTAAGTAAGAAAATTTGCATTTTGAGTTTTTATACAAAATAGTATGTTTATGCTATAATTATAGAAAAAAAGAACTATATGAAAGTTGTAAAATTTAACTTAATTTAGGTGAAAATATGAAGTCAATTAGAAATCAGATGCTGGTTTATCTGGTATTGTTGGCAGTAGTGACTTTTTCAAGCATGGGTTATTTTACTGCACAGGAGCTTAAAAAGTTAACTCCTTATGTTGAAAAACAGTATATGGACATAGCTAATTTACTATCAGACAAAATAACTAATGAAATAGAACGAGACTTAGAGCAAGTAAAAATGTTGAGCAAGTTAAATATAGTACAAGAGATGGATATGGAAAAGAGTATGGCTTTTCTAAAAGAGGTAAATCTTTCTAAAAAGTATATGAATATAGGGCTTTTTGACATAAATGGAAAAGGAAGAAACACAAATGATGTTCAGATAGATGTATCTTCTCAAGACCAATATAAACAGCTTATTTTAGGAGATAAGGAGCATTGGATTTCACAACCTTTTATCAGTTCTTTTACGAAGGAGAATATTCCCATTATAACCGTATCTCATGTGGTAAAGAGAAATGAAGAGAAAGTAGGACTTATAAACATAGTTTTTTCTACAGCATTTTTAGCTGAGGTAGTAAGCAGTATAGATATAGGAAAAACAGGATCGCTAAGGATTATAGATGGTGAAGGAAATATAGTGGCAAATTCGTCAACAGATATAAATATGACGGATAATACAACTAATATGATAAAAACTCAAAATATAGTTGACGAAATTATGTCAAATAAAACAGGTATGATTACATATGTTTGTCCTGATGGAGAAAAATTTCTGGTTACTTTTTCGGAAATAAAAAGTTCTCCCAAGTGGAAGTTTATAGTATCTATACCATGTGATGAAGCATTCAAAGAAACAAATGCAATTATAAATTTTTTCAAATTTATGATTCCGATATATTTTGTAATAATCGCTTCGATTTTGTATATTTATTCGGGAAGATTGCTAAAGCCTGTTGAGAATCTTAAAAATATTTTTGACCGTGCGGCAAAAGGAGATTTAAATGTAAAGGCTGATGAAAAAATCAAAAATGAACTTGGAGAAGCCGGAAAAAGTTTTAATGAGATGTTGTATCGCATCAAAGGTCTGATGTACAAAGATCCCGTAACGGGGCTTTATAATACTAATAGATTTATGCTGGAGCTGCCACATAAGGTACAAGAATTAAATAAAGAACAGGGGATAGCTGCTATTTGCATAACTTCGATTTATGATTTTATACGTGTAAACAGCATAAGTGGACACAAAACCGGAGATAAGGTTCTTAGAGCTCTTGGGAAAAGAATACTGGATTTTAAAACATCGTCTGAGATGGTGGGAAGATATTATGGAGATGAAATAATAGCACTTTTATGGGCGAAGGACTATGAAAGCTTAGAAAATAAAATAAATAAGCTCTGGCAACTGTGTGATGCTCCAATGAGTGTAAATAACTACAATTTCAGATTTAAAACTAACATAGGAGTAAGTGTAATACCTAAAGGAGTAGATAATTATTATGATATAATTCATGAAGCTACTATAGCAAAGCTAAAAGTTAAAAATTCAGGTGGAGACGGATATATATTTTTCAATGAAGACATAAGAAAAATAATACAAGATGAGAAAGTTCTGGATGATGAAATTTCAAAAGCTTTAGGAAAAGATGAATTTTATCTTGTTTACCAGCCTATAGTGGATATAAAAACAGGAGAGATAGTTTCAAACGAGGCACTTCTAAGATGGGATAATGAAAGATATTCAAATCTTCCTATACCTGTGGTTATCGAGTTTGCTGAAAGAAAAGGGTATATAGAGGATATAGGCTCGTGGGTTTTAAAGGAGGCCTGCAGACAAAATAAGCAGTGGCAAGACGAAGGACTCGGATTTACTTGTATATCTGTAAACATATCCGTTATTCAGATTGAAAAACCTGATTTTGTGGACAGAGTTAAAGAAGCTTTGAAGTTTTCAAATTTGTCTCCTGAGTATTTAGAACTTGAGATAACGGAAACTGTAGATATGGGAAATGTTAATGAAAAGCTTGAGAAGATGTTACAACTTAAAGAGCTTGGAATAAAAATTTCGGTAGATGATTTTGGTACGGGATATTCTTCACTTTCTTATTTTACGAAATTCCCTATAGATACGTTAAAAATAGACAAGAGTTTTGTAAGTGATATGATGAACGATGCAAATGATATGACTATAATAGACACAATAATAAATATGGCAAAGGCTATGAATGTTGCTGTGACTGCCGAGGGAGTAGAAACTAAGGAACATATGGAAAAACTCAGAAGTATGGGGGCAGACAAAATTCAGGGATATTATGTAGGCAAGCCGAAAAAGGCTTTGGAACTGGAAGAAATGTTAAAGAAATCACCTTAAATTTGGCGGCTAATTGTATTAACTTGCAGTTAGCCTGCGGTAGAAACATAGAGAGGGTGAGAAGGCAGTGCTATGGAAAAGAAAGCTTTCTATAAAGCAAGAGGTTTTTTATCTGGAAATTATTTTTGCTTTTTTGGCAGTTGTTCTTTTTGGGGGAATACTTTGTACAAGCGTTTATTATTTGCAATTTGGACATTTAAAAGATGAACTTTATGTATCAAATGAAACTAAGGCTATAATAGCGAAAAATATAAGCAAAGATATATTAAGTATATTAAAACAACTTTCAAACGGCGAACTTACAGGAGTGCCTGCTTTAGATAGAACCGTAGAAGGTATAAGCGACAGTATAAACAAGAAAACTCTTTACGAGAGTCAGTACAGCTTTATTATAGATGAATATGGAAAAATTTTAGTCCATCCTGAAGCAGATATGATTCAAAAAAAGTTTACATATTTTGGAGACAAAATATCTTCACTAAGTGGAGATGTAAAATTTATTGATGAAAAAAAACAAAAATGGGCTTTTTATACTGCCATAGAGGACAGCGATTTTTATACTGTAACTGTGGTAGATACAAAAGAGGTATTTGCCTCGTTGTATTATACGATATTCATTATAATAGTGTTGGGGGTAGTCTTGGCACCAATTTTAGTAGCAATTCAAGGCACTATTTTGAACAGAAGGATTTCTGTGCCGCTTACTGTGCTTGGAAACAGAATAAAAAAGATATCTAATGGAGAAAAACTCGAAACAGCTGAGTATACTTCTTCAAATTCGGAGATAGCGGAAATAGCACAAGAAATCGAAAATATAGCTATGATAGTAGTCAATAACAAAGAAGAAAAGTTGAGAACTATATTGTTTTCGGTTACAGATGCAGTAATAGCAACAGATAGTAAGGGGATAGTAACATTTATAAATCCTGCAGCAAGATCACATATAAATTTGTCGGAAAGTGAAATCATAGGTAGAAAAATAGAAGAGGTTTTTGATATCTACAGCGAGAAAGATAATCGCAAGATAAATTTAGATATACCTGAAACATTAGAAGAAGAGCAGGAGCGTTATTATAAAGAGCACCATGTCAGAATGAAAACTCAAAGCGGTATAGACCTGCCTGTGGAATATAGTCTTTCTCCTATTAGGAATTCTGATGCTAAAACTACAGGTATGGTCATAGTATTTAGAGATTATACCAACAAAAAGAAAAAAGAAGAGAAAATGGAGTTTATGTGTTACCATGATACTCTTACAGGTGTACATAACAGAAGATTTTTTGATAAGCAGGTGATTGCTTTGGATAATGAAGAAAATCTTCCGCTTACTATTATTTATGCAGATATAAACGGGTTAAAACTGGTAAATGATTTGAAAGGACATATAGCCGGAGATAAGCTTATAACTCTTGCTGCAAGAAGTATAAAGAAAGCACTTAGAACTAAAGATGAATTGTCAAGACTTGGCGGAGATGAGTTTGGTGTAGTTTTGCCTCAGACCAGTTCTGAGTCGGCTGAGATTTTGATAAATAGAATAAAAGCTGATTTGGAAGATAAAAAAGTAGAAGAAATACCATTATCTATATCTTTTGGGTATGCTACAAAGCACAGTGTAGATGAAGATATAAAAAGCATTATCAAGGCTTCTGACAGTAATATGTATAGAAATAAGATAAAAGAAAGTCTAGCTTTTAAGAAAAAAGCAGTAATGGATTTTAGGAAATCTTTAAAAGATAATAACGAAATGTCACCGGAAGAGAAGCTTAGAGTTACTAAGGTTTGCGATGATATTATGATGGAATTGGATATTGAAAGAGATACTTAGACCAAAAGAGCCTTACTTTGTAGATTAGCAGAAATCAAGGAGTGAAAAAATGAAGTATGAGGGTGTAGTGTATAGACCTCCAAGTGAAGCAAAAAGTTTAATAATCCAGGTGACCGTAGGCTGTGCACATAATAGATGTACATTTTGCAGTATGTATAAGGATAAACAGTTTAGGGTAAGAGAGTTAAGCGAGATATTTGAGGACCTGGAATTTGCAAGAAAGATGTACTCTGTAGTAAAGAGGGTATTTTTAGCTGATGGAGATGCTTTGGTGATTTCGACAGATAAACTCGTAGCTATTTTAGACAAGATAAATCAGCTTTTTCCGGAGTGTGAGAGAATAAGTTCCTATGCTACACCTCAAGACATCATAAGAAAGAGCAAGGATGATTTAGAACTACTGAAATCCAAAGGACTTTTGATGATATATATGGGGATAGAGTCCGGAGATGACTGCCTGCTTAAAAAGATAGACAAAGGTGCCTGTGCAGATGATATGGCAAGGGCAGGTAAGAAAGCCAAGGAGGCAGGACTCATTCTTTCTGTCACTATGATATCTGGACTGGGTAGCTTAAAAGGGTCTTTTGCTCATGCGACAGGATGTGCAAATCTGGTAAATGAAATACAGCCTGAGTATGCCTCGTTTCTTACTCTTATGATGGAAGAAAATACAAAACTATATGAAGAGTACGAATGTGGAGAGTTTGATATTTTGAGTCCTAGAGAAGTGATTTTGGAGATCAGGTTATTTATAGAAAACACAAATCTGGAAAACTGTGTATTCAGAGCAAATCACGCCTCTAACTATATAGCTCTTGCAGGAACGCTTTCAGCTGACAAAGAAAGGCTACTGAAAGAAATAGATGAAGCACTGAAGCAAGAGGATTTTAAACCGGAGTATTTAAGAGGATTATAGATGAATTTTTATACCTGTTCTATATACTCGTCATAGGTCATCATATAATCTTTAGAACCTGTTTCGCTCAGATAGATTATTCTATTTGCTATAGTTTGAATAAACTCGTGGTCGTGAGAAGTAAATAGTACATTGCTTTTGAAATCCTTTAGACCGTTATTTACAGATATGATAGATTCCAGATCTAAGTGGTTCGTAGGCTGATCGAGTATCAACACATTTGCACTGCTTAGCATCATACGGGACAACATACAGCGAACCTTTTCTCCGCCTGAAAGCACATTTACTTCTTTTAAAGCCTCTTCTCCTGAAAACAACATTCTTCCTAAAAATCCTCTGATATGTGTTTCAGTTTTTTCTACGGAATATTGCCTAAGCCAATCTACAAGGCTTAGTTTGATTCCGTCAAAATACTTTGAATTGTCCTTTGGGAAGTAGGACTTTGTAATAGTAATGCCCCATTTTACTGTTCCGCTGTCTGGTTCTAATTCTCCGGCGAGAATTTGAAACAGTGTAGTTACCATAATTTCACTGTCGCCTAAAAAAGCTATCTTATCTCCCTTCCTAACCATAAAGGATATATTGTCCAGGATTTTTACTCCATCTATAGTTTTCGACAGATTTTCCACCAGCAAGATGTCGTTTCCTACTTCTCTTTCCATAGTAAAGCCTACATACGGGTATCTTCTGTTTGACGGTTGGATATCTTCTATATTTATTTTATCAAGAATTTTTTTTCTTGATGTAGCTTGCTTGGATTTTGAGGCATTTGCACTAAATCGAGCTATAAAGTCTTGAAGTTGTTTGATTTTTTCTTCTTTTTTCTTATTTTGGTCTTTCATAAGAGAAAGAGCAAGCTGACTTGATTCATACCAGAAGTCATAATTTCCTACATAAAGCTTTATTTTTCCGAAGTCTACGTCTGCCATATGAGTGCATACGTTATTTAGAAAATGTCTGTCATGAGATACTACAATAACAGTTCCGTCAAAGTTAATTAAAAACTCTTCAAGCCATTTGACAGCCTTAACATCAAGGTGGTTAGTAGGCTCATCTAAAATCAAAATTCCGGGTTTGCCAAATAATGCCTGAGCAAGTAATACTTTTACTTTTTCACTACCTTCTAAATCCTTTAGCAGGCTGTAGTGAAGTTCGGTTCCTATTCCTAAACCTTGAAGTAAAGAAGATGCATCCGCCTCAGCTTCCCAGCCGTCCATCTCGGCAAATTCCGCCTCCAACTCGGAGGCCTTAATCCCGTCTTCATCGGAAAAATCCTCTTTAGAGTATAAAGCGTCTTTTTCTTTCATAATTTCATATAGACGGGAATTTCCCATAATTACTGTGTCTAAAACACTATATTCGTCATATCGGTAGTGGTTTTGTTTTAGTACAGACATACGCACATTAGGGGCTACATGAACTTCTCCGGCATTTGCTTCCACTTCTTTGGACAAGATTTTTAGAAAAGTGGTTTTGCCTGCACCGTTTGCGCCAATGACGCCATAGCAGTTTCCGGGTGTAAACTTTAGATTTACATCTTCAAATAATTTTTTATCACCATAGCGAAGAGCAAGGTTAGTTACACTAATCAATTTATTTATACCTCCGATTGTTCTTGTTTTTAATTTGTATTTAGCCAAGAATAGTCTACCACATATGATAGCAAATTTACACTTGTACAGGAAAGATTTTCTAAAATTTAACAAGATTTTTTGTGGATATGTTGATAAATACATACAAAACATCTGTGGATAAGTGGATAACATTGTGTAAAAGTCCAATTTTAGCTACTAATTTGACAAAAATATTACAATTTTCTGTGGATATAAAATTTAAATTTACAATTTTAGGATAATATCATTATAGTTCTCTTATAAATTTACATTTGTATGCTAAAATAATTAAAAAAAGCGAAGATATTATCTTCACTTTTTCTAGTTGTATATAAGGTATTGTTTTCTAAGATTTTTAAAATTTTCCACTTCGTTATAATAGTTATTTACTATCTGCTCAGGGGTTTTATTATTTAACAAATCCTGTCCAAATCTGTTACCGCCCATATTTTTTTCAAACATAGGTATAACGCCGTTTTTTTCTACAGGAACAGTGAGTTTTTTCTGAAGGTTTGCAGTTGCAAGGATATATACTCCTGTTTTTGCAGGATTAAAACTATGGTAGTCAGTAACCTGTAGTTTTACCCCTCCCCTATCTCCTTTGTTCTCGGGAACAAATATTATTCCCGGAAGGTTATGAGCATTTAGAGCGTCTGCAAGTTTTTGGCTGTTAAAGCCTTTACCGCCTACCCAAGTAAATTTGTCTCCCTGTCCCAGTCCTGTTCCATCTCCTATACCGGTAGCCATATATGCAAAAGCAGATTCTATGTTAGGAATATTTGGAGATGTCTGGACAAATGTAAGACCTGTATCTTGCCATACCATAGCTCTGGTATAATTTTTCATAGGAACTATTTCCAAGTTACAGCCTATATTCCTGTTAAAAAATTGTGCTAACTCTGCAGCAGTCATTCCATGTGCCATAGGCATATTATCTACACCTACAAAGGTCTTATATTTGTCTTCCAATACATAGCCCTCTACATTTATTCCGCCTACAGGATTAGGTCTGTCGAGAACTATCAAGGTTTTATTATTTTCTTTGGCTGCTGTCATACAGTAGTTAAGTGTAGACATATAAGTATAGGTTCTTGAACCGATGTCTTGCATATCAAATACCAGTACATCTACATTTTTTAACATTTCAGGGCTAGGTTTTCTCGTTTTTCCGTAAAGGCTGTATACAGGTAGATTTAACTTGGTATCTGTATAGGACTCTACATATTTGCCGGCAGCTACTGTGCCATCCAGACCATGTTCAGGGGAGTATATGGAAGTTAGACTTATATTGGGATAAGCTTTTAGGATGTCGACAGTTCTTTCCAGTTTTGAATTTACTCCCGTATGGTTTGTAATTATGCCTACACGTTTACCGTTTATAAGGTAGGAGTATTCACTGAGAAGTCTTTCATTTCCAAGTACAGTCTGATAGTATGGAACTAAGTTTGGTTGCGGATTTTCAGACGCAGGAGCGGTAGAGCTTGTATTTCCGAGAGATAATAAGACTTCTCTCAAATAGCTATACTCATCATTTGTACTTGAGTTTGCAAATGACAAACTTCCCATAGATAACGTTATAATAAGTGAAAGTGTCAGTATTTTTTTTATGATAACCATCTCCTTAAATAAAACAATGCTATTTCATAATGTTTACAACAAAATCAAACCTATGTCTAAATTGTATCACGCAGATTTTAAAATAGAATTACAATTCAATTACATACTCTTTGTTTATGGTATAATTCTTTTTGTAAATAGATGAGTATGTTATTGTAGTAAAAAGCAAAATATTCTGTGGTTCCGCTTTTTGATGAAAGAGGTTTCACAATATCGGATTTAATAATTCTCAGCCTTAAGTAAGAGATAAAGTGAAATATCAAATGAGTATGGTTATTGGAAAAGTAGGGCTTCTTTATTGCATATTATTATAATGTAATGTATATTTATTGTAGTAAGAAAATTTTCCGAGTTATTGCAAGGAGGATAAAATGCAACACTATTCAAGAGAGAAAAAAGGTTTAAAAATACTAAATTTAGTATTTTATATATTGATGATAGTAGTAAATGTTTTAGCAAATATAAAAATATTCGGACAAACTACAGTATTAGAGGTATTAGAAAAATACAATAATGTATTTACTCCACATAGTATTACTTTTTTTGTTTGGATTTTAGTATATATTATGCTGGGTTATTTTGTACTTTATCAATTAGAAAAAAGTGGTTATGGAGCGAAAAAAGAAGCTGTTGAGAGAATAGGTAGCTGGTTTATAGTATCTTGTATATTAAATATGCTTTGGTTATTTTTTTTGACTTTTGATATGATAAAGCTTAGTATGATAATAATGCTGACTCTGCTTTTGGTCATTTATGTTATATATTTTAGAGTACATACTGTGCAAGAGTATCTTTACAATGATGAGAAGAAAGGCTTAATTCGTCCGTTTTCTTTATATGCAGGCTGGATTTCAGCTATAACTTTGGTAAATTTTGCAGCCTTAGTTAAGTATATGGGCTTGAATTTACTTAATGTAGGTGAAAATTTATGGGGAGCGGTTGCAATAGTAGTTCTTACAATTGTGAATTTGTGCTTTTTGTATTTTGGGAAAGATAAGGCGTTCGCATTTACGGGTATTTTGACATTGGCAGGGATAGTTTATGCCAGATATTTAGCCGGAAATATTATGCCTGTAGGCTATGTAGCGATAGTTGCGATATTTATACTTGTAGTAGTGATGATTAACAGTAGAGGAAGAAAAGCGTAAGGGAAATAGATTTGCAAGAGGAGGAGAAGTATAAAGCATAGAAGTTTTGCTAATAAAAAATTTGTTACTAAAAAATCCTTGCTTGAGATTGCAAAGTAATTTAAAAAGTTCCGGAAAACATTTTGTTTTCAGGAACTTTTTTATATCCTTAGTTTTCGTATTTTTCTTCTTGCATTAGCCTTAGAAAATGTTCTGCATCTATTATCGACACTTCGAGCAAAGTCTCTGCTACAAGGTCGAGTTTTTCCCTGTTTTGAGTAAGCATAGTTTTAGTTTCGTTAAACAGTTCCTCTGCCAGTGATTTCGCGTGGGTTATATATTCGTCGTTTGGTCTTGACATACCCAGTACATCGAGGTTTATGATGCTGTCGTGCATACCCCATGATTTGATGATAGATGAAATAATTATAGTAGCCTGCTCGATGTCGTTAGATGCACCGGTTGTGATGTCGTCATCGCTTTGGGCGATTATTGTTTCGGCGGCTCTTCCGCCATAGAGCATTTTAACTCTGTTTTTCATATCGGCTTTGCTGGACAATCCCTCTTTAGGTTCGTTTAAAGTGTAACCGCCTGCTCCGGAAGTAGTGGGGATGATACTTACTTCGAGCACAGGCTGTCCTAAAAGATGACCTACAATAGCGTGACCTGCCTCATGGTAGGCTATGATTTTACGCTGGATATCCGACTCCAGAGGTTTTTCTTTTTTATCTCCTTTGATTAGTATTCTGAGATATGCCTCGTCTATATCTGACTGTTCTATTTCCTCATGAGAGTTTATTACAGCTTTTATAGCCGCCTCGTTCATAAGGTTTTCGAGTTCGGACGGACTGAATCCTATAGTTTTTTTAGCAAGATTTTCTATTATTACACTGCCTGATATCTTTTTGTTTTTCACATAGAGCTCGAGTATGCTCATACGTTCGTTTTTATCAGGAAGAGGAACAGCAAGTTGTCTGTCAAACCTTCCGGGACGAGTAAGAGCAGGGTCTAAATCTTGAAGTCTGTTGGTGGCTGCTATGGTAATTACAGCCTCTTTTCCGCTGAATCCGTCAAGCTCGTTAAGCAGTGCGGTCAAAGTCTTGTCGTCCTCAGATGTTCCTCTGTTTTGCCCTCTTGCACCGCCGACAGAGTCTATCTCGTCTATGAACACTATGCAGGGAGCATTTTTTCTTGCCGTCTTGTAAAGTTTTCGAACTCTTCTTGCACCCAGTCCTACGTAAAGCTCCACAAAATCTGAACCGTTTACTTTGAAAAACGGCACTCCCGCCTCTCCTGCTATGGCTTTTGCCATCAAGGTTTTTCCTGTTCCGGGCGGGCCGTAAAATATTACTCCGTTTGGAAGTCTGGCTCCTATATCGTTGTATTTATCAGGGTTTTCCAAGAAGTCCAAGATGTATTTGGAATCGTTTTTAAGCGAACTGTACCCGGCTATATTACTGAAATTTGTGTCAGGCACTTTTGTTATTATGTCGTTTTCTCTCGGCTCCATACCTCTTTGGTAATACACTAAGAATCCCATAATCAAAGCTACAGGAAGCAGTATCTGGAAAGTGGATAAAAGAAAATACACTAAGGTACTTTGAGGATTAAAGCTGAAAACTCGTATACCTTTCGAAAGAAGTTCTGAACGAAATTCCGGATAAGCGGGATTTTCGGTTATAAACTTAAACTTTCCGTTTTTAGGAAGGAGATTAGCATTTACGGAAGTTTCTTTAGTTTTAGCCAGTTCATCAAGGAGTTTGGTATAGTCTTCATCAGGAGTTATGTTTTTAGAACTTAGGTAGTTCACAGTAGGAAGAAACTGCATAGTGCTGTTATTTGCACTTAAAAATACATATTCTACCTGATTTTTTTCAACCATCTCTTGAAACTGTGTATACGGAATATATGATACTTCGTCCGTTTTGTTTTTTTGAAGTTGAAGATTGATATAAATAAATAAGCTGTAAGTTG
>JBHASY010000060.1:0-2611 GCA_041831635.1 Acetoanaerobium sp.
ATGGAAAACAAAGAAAAAATTTTAGCCAAAGTCGGCTCACACCTCATTACAGAAACAGATTTAGAACATATGCTTAAAAATCTTAACCCACAGATATCAGCAGGTTTTCAGGGGGAAGAAGGAAAAAAAGCCCTACTTCAAGAATTAGTTAACCAAAAACTATTATACCTTGAAGCTGTAGAAAATTCCATCGAAAATGATGCCAAATTCCAAAAAGAATTTGAAAAATTAAAAGAAAATTTCGTAACTCAATACAGTATTCAAAAGCTTATAAATTCAGTTTCTGTTACCCATGAGGAACTGGAAACCTATTATAATGAACATAAGGAAAGCTACGTTTCTCCTGAAAAGGTAAAAGCAAGCCATATTCTGGTAAGCGATGAACATCTGGCTAAAGAATTACAAAATAAACTATCTAAAGGTGAGTCGTTTGATATGCTTGCAAAAGAACATTCAAGTTGTCCATCTAAAGAAAGAGGTGGAGACTTAGGTATGTTTGGAAAAGGACAAATGGTTCCGGAATTTGAAGAGGCTGTTTTTAAACTAAAAGTAGGAGAAATTTCTGCTCCTGTAAAAACTCAGTTCGGTTTTCATCTCATAAAAGTAACTGAAAAACAGGAAACTAAGAAATTATCTTTTGAAGATGTTCGCTCTGCTATTCTTCGTGATATGATGGCTGACAGGCAAGCTGAAGTTTATCAAGGTCGTATAGCTAAGCTCAAAACAAAATACAGTGTAGAGTTTTTATAAAAAAAAAGAGCTATCAGTAGATAGCTCTTTTGCCTTAGAATACTAGACTAGACTCTAGTAACATTTGCTGCTTGAGGTCCTTTATCTCCGTCAACTATTTCAAATTGAACTTCTTGGCCTTCTTCTAAAGTTCTGTATCCCTCAGATTGTATCGCAGAAAAATGTACAAAAACATCTTTTTCCCCTTCTACTGATATAAATCCAAAACCTTTTTCAGCATTAAACCATTTAACTACTCCGTTTTTCACCCTTAACTCCTCCTGCTCTGTATAATAACTCGTCATAATTTTATCACGTCTCTAAATTTCAGTCAATACCTATACTACCCCAAACTTTAATTTTTATTTTTAATAAGTAAATTTAAAAAGCCCAGTTACCATCTTTAAATATCTGCACTTCTTTTTTATCTTTGGTAGTCGCAAATATATTCATATCTTTGCTTCCTACCATAAAATCTATATGTATAAGTGAGGTATTTACACCATTTTGTTTCATCTCTTCATCAGTCATATTTTCTCCACCTGCTATATTCGTAGGATAAGCTGCTCCTAATGCAAAATGACAAGAGGCATTCTCGTCAAAAAGAGTATCATAAAACACTATTCCTGTATTATTTATAGGAGAATCGTAAGGAACCAGTGCCACCTCTCCCAGATAATGCGCTCCATCATCTGTGTCAATCAGTTTTTGTAGTGTTTCAAGACCTGTTTCAGCTTCAACCTCTACTATTCTTCCATCTTTAAATGTCAGTTTAAAATTATCTATTAGATTTCCCGAATAGTTAAGCGGAAAAGTAGATGCTACGTATCCGTTTACTCCTGTTTTAAGTGGCATGGTAAACACTTCTTCAGTCGGCATATTTGCAATAAAATACACTCCGGATTCATTGTATTCTCCTCCACCTGCCCATATATGATTTTCCGGAAGTTCTACAACTAAATCCGTCTTTTCGGATTTATAATGAAGCGCCTTAAATTGATGTTCATTTAAAAAATTTACCTTTTCGGTCAAATTGTTTATATGATTATCCCAAGATATAACAGGGTCTTCGTCGTAAACTCTATTTGAGATAAAGATTTTATCCCATAATTTCTCCATAGCTTTCTCAACAGTATCATCAGGAAAAATCTTTTTAGCCCACTCCGGTGTCGGTGCTGCAGCTACACACCAAGCAACTATAGAATTCATAGTATATCTTCTGAATTTTGCCATAGATTTTAAATGTGTTTTATTCGCCTGAGCAATTCGCTCGGGATCTACATCTTTAAATACATCAGGGTCAGTTCCTGTAATGCTCAAAAATGCAGCATTTTCTGATGCCATCTGCTCAAATCCGTCAGCTTTCCACTGCATATACTCTTTAAACGCCTCAAATGGTGCATTCAAATACTTTACAAGTGAAAGTTTTTCATCTCTATACTCCACATGAACATTTTTCGCTCCCGCATCATATGCTTGCTTAGCTACAACTCTCACAAATTCAGCTGCCTCTATAGGTGCATTTATCACTACCAACTGATCTTTTTGAACATTAAGTCCGCTTTTCGCAAGAAGTCTTGCGTATTTTTCTAAGTTTTTCTGCATAAAAATTACTCCTTCTTAATTTCAAATAAAAAATCTGCTCAAAGTTTTGTGAAACCAAGCAGATTTCTAATGTTTCATTTTAAAATTCTGTATTTAGTTACAGCCGCTACATCCACTGCAACCATCTGAATCTTCAACATTAACAGCTTTTACATAAACTCCGCCCACAGTTCCCTGCTTTACATAGAGGACTTCAAATCCGTCATATTGAGCTACCAGAGTTTTGTCTGCTACAAAGTTAAGACCTTCAACTTCAACCTTTACATCTGATTCTTTC
>JBHASY010000061.1:0-16437 GCA_041831635.1 Acetoanaerobium sp.
GATACGCCATATAATTCGTTTTCGTCACTTTATCATTTAATTATGAAACTTAAACCTGAATATATAATCCACACAGGGGATTTAGTGGATAATATCCTAAAAATCTTCCCCAGTTCAAATAAAGTCTTAACATCTGTCATATGTATATTTTCTCTATCTCTAAAAAACCCCCTTTGATTCATATCATCTAATATATCGGCAAGATATAAAATAACATCATCCGTCACTTTAGAAACAGGATAATTTTTTACGTACTCCACCTCGTATACGTTATTCTTCTCATACTGAGTTTCATACAAAGGTTTCATCACCGATACTAATTCCACGGAAGTAAATAAAATCACAAAAATAACGGATAAAGCTAAACAAACATAGCAAATTACTTTCATAAAATCGCCTTAATCATCTAATCAATCCTCGTTTTCAATATTTCTTCTTCCAGTTTTTCTATCCTGTCTACGATTTCTTTTCTCATATTGTTCAAACTTCTTTGTCTAAATGTTTCTGCAAGTTTAGTCCTTACTCTAGGTATATCTTTTTCTAAAGTATCTGTCCAATTTATCTTGATTTTCCCTTTATATAAGTCCATATCGACTATCCTTGTTCCATTTTTGGTGTACTCGAATCCAAGTAAAACCTTTTTTATGTCCTTTGGCGAATTAAATGTAAAAAATCTAATCCTATATACACCTACCGACATCAAAAATCTCGGATAATCTTTTGCCCACGCCTCGCCTAATACTATTCCCAGTTCCAACTCCTCAAGTATCTCCATAAGTCTTTCATAATGTAGTTGATAAGCCTCATACCTGTCATAAATCCTTATCTCAAGCTCATACCAATCTTTTTTTCCGATACCCTCATTTATATACCTGAGTGCATGCATTCTCATCTCCGACATAAATTCTTCGTAAGGGATTTTTATATATAAAGCTTTTTTGTAATGATTTTTAATGGAAATATCGGATTTTAAACTCCTGTCTGTAAAACTAAGAATAAGTCCCTTATCATTTCCCTGTTCTAAAAGGTCAAAAAACTCACCTTCTTGACAATCATAATCCTGTTTTATCTCATTTATGATCTTCTCAACATCCCCTAAATACCTCATTATAACCATTGACGGAGCACTTCGTACTTTTGTATGTTTAAGAGGATTTTCCTGAGATATAAATTTTGACAGCAAATCTTCACTGCTTACATTTGCCACCACTACTTTTTCGAAGTTTTTTCTACTTACCATATCCGACATTTCTTTGGTTAGGATTACTATAGTGTCATCCTGTCCTGACGAGTCAAAAGCCTCCTCCAAAGAAAGCTCCTTACCCTCGCTAATCTCAAGTATATTATTTCTTAACATTTCAACATCATCGCAGGCCCAGACTAAAAAATTTACTCCGTTTCTAAAAAAAGAAAACATAGATTACTCCTCCATTATTTAGTATTTCTTCCCTATATCAATTATAAACTAATAATATATCTTTATCACTGTTCATAACGAATAATCAAATACCTTAAATATTATACCATTTTTATCTTTTATTTCCATAAATCTATCAGTTTCTTCCCTCAAATTTTTATAATTTCAAACATAAACTTCCCTTGAAAATTTTGCTTACTATGTCTCCTTTTTCATCAGTTTCTCCATTTTTTAGTACAGATATGTTTGTATTTTCAGGAATTTGAGAAATTGAACGTATAGGCCTTTCTATTTATATTTTTTTGTACTTGCCTAAGTATGTATTTAGTAACCGGCTTGTTGCTTTAATACTTCCGTTTACAAAAAGCCTGATTTAAAAACCTACCCTTCCTCTTTTAAGTCTCGCATCATCTACTCCTATAGGATATGGTTTTCTGTATACCTTACCTGAACTTAGCATAATTATGTTGATTGTTTTTATCCCGTTTAGATAGATAGAGTTTTCGTAAATTTCGTCTTTTTCTGATAGATCGTGTCCATACAGAGCATATGAATTTGATATGTCTTGTAAATCTGTCATATAGTGCGCATATTGAATGGTTTTATCGTTTAGTATGATTGAATTGTGTTTTTCCACTACATTTATTCTGCTATCCGTTTTTGTGTATTCCAAAACCGTTTCTAAATCATCGTGGTTGCCAAGGGAAATATATATTCCCTTGACAAATGGCTTTTTCATTGTTTTCATAAAAATTTTAAGGTATGCCTTATATCTGGGTAAAGACTTTGGATAAAGTTCCAGCTTGATATTATCCACTAAATCCCCTGTGTGGATTATATATTCAGGTTTAAGTTTCATAATTAAATGATAAAGTGACGAAAACGAATTATATGGCGTATCAGATATATGAAGTACCAACTCTTCATTTCTGTCTGTCAATTTCTTAGAAACCCTTACTCTGCCTAAAACCTTGTATAAAACTTCCAATATATATTCACAGTCCATATCTACACCGTAAAGAACTTATAAAGTATTTTTGAAAGATAAAATTGGTCGTCAGAGCCGCAAAGTTCCCTTACAGAATGCATTGAAAGCATTGGATTTCCTATGTCTACAGACTTAATAGAAAGATGAGCCGAAGATATAGGTCCTATAGTCGAGCCTCCTGTCTGATCTGACGGATTTACAAAGGTCTGATAAGGGGCAGAGGCTTTCTCGCAAAGGTTCTTAAATACAGCTGAAGAATAGCTGTCAGTCGTATATCTTTTGTTTGAACTTAGCTTTATCACAGGCCCTGCATTTAACTTAGGTCTGTTTGTAGGGTCGTGCTTTTCAGGAGAATTCGGATGAACGGCATGAGCCATATCGGCAGATATCATAAAGGATTTTTCTATATTTATCATATGTTCCTCTTTGCTAAGTCCAAGTGCCAAATCTATCCTCTCAAGAGCGTCGCTGAGAATGGTTGAGTCAGCTCCGAGCTTACTCATACTTCCTACCTCTTCGTTATCAAAACTCACTATCATCTTAATTCCTGTGCCTGTTTTTTCAGTTTCCAGCAAGGCATGTAATGATGCGTGTAACATAGCAAGGTTATCTATTCTCGGTGCCGAGATGAATTCATCGTTAAATCCGACAAAAGTGCTCGGTTGTGGGTCGTAAACATAAAGTTCATAGTCGAGTATTCCTTGTTTTTCAATAGAAAGGTACTCTGCAATTTTGTGTATCAGATGATCCTCTCCTATGAAATCTCCGCTTAAAGAAACTAAAGGAAGCATATCTTTTTGCCTGTTAAGCTCTATTCCTTTGTTTATTTCTCTATTTAGATGGATAGCCAAATTTGGAATAATAGCTACAGGCTTTTCAAAGTCTATAAGCACTTCTGTAGGTTCCATAGCATTTCCTGAGCGAAGTATTACTCTTCCGCCTATAGATAACGGTCTGTCTAACCAAGTGTTTAGAATAGGTCCACCGTAAATTTCCGTATTCAGCTTTACATATCCATTGTCCTTAATTACCGCTTTTGGTTTAATCATCATAGCAGGGGAGTCTGTATGGCTACCTATTATCTGATATCCGTCAGCTTTTGTATAGACTCTAAACGCAATAAGTGCAGTTCCATACTCTATGTAGTATCCTCTGCCTTTTCTTATCTCAAATTTTTTGTTTAGATGTAATCTTTCAAAACCTGCCTCTTCTAATTTATCTACAGATACTTTAACAGCGTGGTAAGGTGTTTTAGCCTCGTCCAAAAACTTCATCATATCGAGTGCTATTGCTCTTTTTTCCACTAAAATTCGCCCCTTTCTCATTCATAAAATTTTATAGCTTATCAAGGTTTACAAAGGTGGTGTCGATTTGCTTTATTCCCTTTCCGTCAAAAGCTATGGTGTACACAGTTTCTTTCTTTGCAACCACCATACCTACTCCGAATTTAGGATGCTTTATTTTAGAACCTACAGCAATATCGTCTTGCCCCTCAAGCTTAGGCTTGTCGTCCTGCCCTAACTTATATTTATCCTTATACCTGTCGTACAGGCTTTGAGTTTTTCTCTTTTCAGGTTTAGTATGTTCCTCAAAAAGATTTTCATCTATCTCAGATATAAATCTGGACGCAATACAAGGATTTCGTCTGCCGTACAGCGTTCTCTCGTTTGCATAGGTAATATATAAAACCTGTTTTGCCCTTGTAATACCTACATAACAAAGTCTTCGCTCTTCTTCCAGTTGATTCCCCTCCAGCATAGCTCTGGATATAGGAAAAATTCCATCTTCCATACCTGCTAAAAAAACTACGGGAAACTCTAAGCCTTTTGCACTGTGAAGAGTCATAAGTGTAACAAAATCATCATCTTCTTCCAAGTTATCTAAGTCTGAAACTAAAGACACGGAAGACAAAAATTCTTCCAAAGTTTTCTCATCTGCCGTCTGCATAAATTCCATAACTACAGATTTAAACTCTTCTATATTTTCTATTCTTCCCCTAGCTTCATCTGTGTCCTCTTCTTTTAGTTCATCTATATATCTCGTGTTTTCTATTACTTTTTCGATAAATTCAGTAAGTGTCAAAAGTTCTTTCATATCTATGAATGAATTTATCATAATCACAAATTTATTTAAAGCAGTCTTTACCTTAGTCGATAAATCAAACCCTGACAAATCGTGAAGTAATTCAAATAAACTCTCTCCCGTAATCATAGCTTTTTCTTCGAGTTTCTCAATAGTTTTAATTCCTATGCCTCTTTTTGGCACATTGATTATTCTTTTTAAGGCTAAATCATCAAGAGGATTTTCAATAAGTCTTAGGTAAGCCATTAAATCCTTGATTTCTTTTCTATCGTAAAATTTTAGCGACCCGAATATCTTATAAGGAATAGAATGTTTCATAAGTGCCTCTTCTAAGGCTCTCGACTGAGCATTCGTCCTATACAAAAGTGCAAATTCCCTTAACTTTCTATCTTCTTTTTCCAGTCTTTTTTCTATTTCTCCGGCTATGAAATTCGCCTCGTCTTTTTCGTCAAAGGCTTTGTGAAGTTTGATTTTTTCTCCCTCTTTAAGCTGTGTCCACAGCTTTTTGTTTTTTCTTCCAAGATTTCTCTTTATTACGCTATTTGCTCCATCCAAGATTACTCCCGTGGAACGATAATTTTGCTCCAGTTTAACTACAAAGGCGTCTTTATAATCTTTTTCAAAATCCAATATATTTGCTATATCCGCACCTCTCCAGCCATATATAGATTGGTCGTCATCTCCTACTACACAGAGGTTTTTGTGTTTATCACTTAATAGGTTAATCAGCACATACTGAGCGTGGCTGGTGTCCTGATATTCGTCCACCATGATATACCGGAACTTCCTTTGATAAAAGTCTAAAACAAACTCATCGGTTTTTAAAAGCTCTACAGTTTTAAAAATAAGATCGTCAAAATCCAGTGCATTGTTCGATTTAAGCTTTCTTTGGTACAAATCGTAAACCTTGGAAATTTTAGATAGTCTAAAGTCATTGAAATATCTGCTTTCAAACGCATTTGGGCTAAGCAATTTATCTTTAGCACCTGAAATTACAGAGAGGACACTGCTCGGTTTAAAGCCGTCCTCTCTTAGACCACATTCTTTCAAACATTCTTTTATTAAAGTAAGCTGATCTTGTGCATCATAGATTACAAAAGATTTGTTATACCCTATCCTATCTATATCTCTTCTAAGTATTCTGACACAAAGAGAGTGAAAAGTGCTAATCCACATATCTTTAGCCCTGTCGCCGATAAGTTCGTTAACTCTTTTCTTCATCTCTTTTGCAGCTTTATTTGTAAACGTGATAGCCAGTATCAAGTAAGGAGATATGCTTAAATCCTCTATCATATGAGCTATCCTGTATGTTATTACTCTCGTCTTTCCTGAGCCTGCTCCTGCTAAAATCAGCAATGGTCCATCGACTTTTTTAACTGCTGACAGCTGGTCTTGATTTAAGCCAGTCAAATCCATATTTGCCTCCGGTTATATATCATATACTGCTCTTATTTCGTAAGTTTCCGGAATATCAAATTCTTTGTCTGTTTGCTCTGAAACTTTAAGTGAGAGTCCTTTATCTACACAAGCTTTTTCAAAGTAAAATTTGATAATTCCTGTATCCAGATCAGTGTCTGTGCTTGCTTCTTTTTCAACTGCGAGAACTACATTATGTTTCAAAATCAAAAACTTCCACGGCTGTTTATTCCCCCACGACGGTGCAAATCTGGTCAAATAAAATACCTGGTCTAAGCCTCTGGATTCCAAGTCTTCCCACACAGGAGTATTTCCCCATTCGTCCACATAGGTTATTTCTATAGCACCTTGCCTGAACGCTTTTTCCTGTATATCTTTTTTGAATAGTCCTGCATATCTGTACCCTACAGCTAAGAATCCACAAAGTGAACGAGAAACATCTATTCCTAAATCAGTTTTAATCTCATCCGTATCAGAAATAGTTATCCAGCAAGTTCCAAGTCCCTCTTTATGAGCCTTAAATCTCATCATCTCTATGATATAAGCAGCATCTTCTTTTGATTTTCTATAGTCTTTTCCGAGAACAGCAATATAGTGAGGTGCTCCTATAAATTTTCCGAAGTATCCCGCCTTTCCCTCAAGTTTCTTTTTTGTTTGTTTTCCATTTTCAAATAGCACTATCTCAAGCCCATGATTTTCCAGTGCACAATTTCCGGCAGATATTACTTCGTTTAATAAATCTCCTTTTACTGTTGTATCTTTGTAGTCTCTCGTAGATTTTAGCTCTTGCATAATATTTGAATAATTCATAGTCAGTACCTCCTAAAATAATTTTTGCCATAGATATAACATAGCAGATATATATTTCTATATATTGTTTCTATATAAATTCAAATTCATACTTTGATTATACAATAAGATTTAAAATCTGATAATAACTTGTTTTGAAATTCCGTAACCCTTCTAAAAAATCACAGAAATATGTTTGTTGACTTATATATTTCATCTTTATGAAAAACTATTTAGCCAGTCCTCTAAATCTTTCCATATAGCACGAGTATCTTCATATCCTGTTTTATAAAAATCTGCGAGCTTGGATTTATTTTTCTCCATTCTTTTTATTTCTACTTTCTTTCTCGGTCTTATAACAAATACATCCTCCTGCTCTTCCAACTTTTCGATGTAGTCCAAAGTTTCATTATATACTTTATATCTATTTTCAAGAGTTTCTTGAAGTTTAGGATAATCTTTGTACATTTTTTTTGCAATAAAACCTGTCTTTGACGGTTTTTTTCTGTATTCTTTCCCTCTGGTAAGCACTATGATATTTTTTTCATTTCCGTCGACTATAGATTTTCTTATCGGTATCGAGTCGGCTATTCCTCCGTCAAGCACAGGTTCTTTGTCAATATAAACTACAGGTGTTAAGAAGGGCAGACTGCTCGATGCTCTACAGGCATTTAATAAAAATTCCTCACTTTTATCTTTCTTCCCGTCTAAATAAATTGCCTCCCCTGTCTTGCAAGCCGTCGCCACCAGAATAAATTTTTGTTCGCTTTCAAAAAAAGTATCATAGTCAAAAGGCTCATATATATTCGGAATTTCGTCGAATACAAAATCCATATCCATAACCGAATGCTTAAACAAAAGATTTCTCTTACTTATATATCTCGGATTTTCTATGTGGTTTAAAATTGCTTTTTTTCCCCGTCCTCTTTGCCTCGATACATAAGACACGCCCTGACACGCTCCTGCCGACACCCCTATAACATATGGAACATATAAATTATTGTCCATAAAAAAATCCAACACTCCCGTGGTATATATCCCTCTCATACCTCCGCCTTCTAATACCAAACCTAACTTTTTCATAAAACATACTCCTTTTAATAAAAATTAAAAAGAATTCTTTTAAAGTAAAATAACAGCCTATCAAAGAAGCTTTTTCTTATTTCAAGTTTACAGCAATTTCATCTTAACTTCCATAAAAATTTTAAAAGCTTTATAACCTGCTTTGAAGCCTTATTGTATACTTAAGGGCATAAAAATACCGACATAAAATCGTCAGACTTTTAAATCTGACCGTTTCAGTCGGTATCTAATATATGTTTTTAATTTCAGATTGTTAAAAAGCTTTATATTTCGAATATATTTCTATTGCATATTCTTTAAGTTGCCTATTGTTATTTTTTCCGACATCTTCACTTACCATTTCTAAAAGTTCGTTTAATATCTCTCCTATCTGCTTTCCTTTTGCACCTATTTCCATTAAATCATATCCGTCTATGTCCAAATTTTTGACAGAAAACGGAATATGTTCAGATAAGACCTGCTCTACTTTTAATCTAAATACATCTTCATCTACTTGCATAGTAGTGCAGCCCGAGTCTGCAAAGTTAAGGTCTGCAAGGTCAAAAATATCTTTTTCGCCAAATATTCTAAGAAGTTTTTGTATTCCTTTTTTCCCTATTTCATTTGACTGGATCATATGATACCTTACAAGTTTAGATGTTTCCTCTATTATCTCATTTGAATATCTCAGTCTTTTTAACGCAGATCTTGTTATCTCTTCGCCTACAATGTCGTGACCGTAAAAATGCCCTATGCCGTTTTCGTCTACCGTAGCCTTGTCTATTTTCCCTACATCGTGAAATAGTGCCGCAAGTCTAAGCTTAAGTTTCGGCATTACCTTGTCTGTCACACAAAGTGTATGGTCTAGAAGATCTAAATTATGAAACGGACTATGTTGATTAAATCCCGACATTTTCGCTATTTCAGGAAGTATGCGCTCGAGCAGCTTCGTATCAAGAAGCAATCTTATACCTGACGAAACCCTATAACTTAGAAGTATTTTTGTAAGTTCCATTTGTATTCTCTCGTTACTTATGTTGTCAATCCTATATGAATTACGCTTTATAGATTCAAATGTGTCTTGTTCGATTTTAAAATCCAAAACACAGGCAAACCTCACAGCTCTTAGCATTCTAAGAGCGTCTTCGGAAAATCTTTCGTCGGGATTTCCTACGCACCTTATAAGTTTATTTTTCAAATCCTCTTCTCCCGAAAATAAATCCACAAGCCTCCTGCTCTTATTGTAAGCCATTGCATTTATAGTAAAATCTCTTCTTTTCAAATCCCCTAATATGTTTTTTTCAAAATTCACTTTGTCCGGTCTTCTGCTGTCACTATATGCTCCCTCGCTTCTAAACGTCGTAATCTCGACAGGCTTGTCGTTATACAAAAGCGTAATCGTCCCAAATTTTATACCTGTGTCTATTACCTTGTACCCACTGAAAATTTTCTTTATCTCTTCAGGTTCTGCTGAAGAAGCTATATCTATATCTTTCGGACTCACCCCTAAAAGGGCGTCTCTAAGACTTCCTCCCACTATATAGGCTTCATATCCTGAACTTTCTATTATGCTTATGATTTCCAAAGCTTCTTTTACAAGCTTATCATCTATCATATGAGTTTTCACTCCTCTAATTTCTTACAACTATATATGCCATATAAGCTACATACATAATTAAAAATACAATCCCCTCTTTCTTACTTACTTCTCTTTTGCTGTATGCAAATACATGAGATACTAAGGTAACTATCGCCAAAACGACAAAATCAAAAATCAATTTGTTTGAAACTGCAATAGGATGCACCGTAGCAGAAACTCCAAGTATAAAAAATATATTAAACAATCCCGAGCCTACGACATTTCCTATAGCTATATCGCTTTCTCCTTTTCTTGCAGCAGTAACTGAGGTTACAAGTTCCGGAAGAGAAGTTCCCACAGCCACTATAGTGAGTCCTACCAAAGTTTCGCTCATTCCAAGCTGAAGAGCAATATCCGTAGACGATTTTACTACCATATCTCCACCAAAAACTACACCTGCCAATCCCAAAACCGAAAATATTATGCTCTTTGGCAGCGAAAGCTTAACAGATACTTCCTCAACCTCATTGGCTTCCTTTGACAAAAAAGCCATTTCTATCAGATAAAACATAAACACACCGAAACCCAGCAGAAGTACAATACCGTCTCCTCTTGTGAGCACATTATCGCTGTTTCCCGAAAACAAGCTGTCCAGCGACAATATTACAAGAAGAGCAACCGAATAAATAGACAAAGGATATTCTTTTATGATAGTGGTTTTTTGAACTTTGATAGGCATAATCACAGCTGACAAACCTACCGCTACAAGCAAATTAAAAATATTCGAGCCTATGATGTTTCCCAGTGCTATATCGTTAGATCCTTTAAGTGCGGCTGTAATACTTACTGCAGCTTCCGGAGCACTGGTTCCGAACGCAACTATAGTAAGCCCTATCAGCAGTGTCGGCATCTTTGCAATCTTTGCTACAGACGAAGCTCCGTCCACAAAAAAATCCGCACCCTTTATAAGTATTATAAATCCTATCGCCAGTAATAAATAACTCAAATTCTTCACCTCTGATAATCATAATATAAATTTTTTATTTAAATATAAACTCCGAGCATTGCGGAACCTATCGCTCCCGCATCATTTCCAAGCTTAGCCTTTACTATTTTCCCTCTCGGAGCGTTTTTAAATGTAAGCCTCTTATCTATCTCTTTCTCCAGCTCCTCTATAAATAAATCATAGGCCTGTGCCACTCCGCCTCCTAAGACGAACACCTGCG
The DNA here is from genome assembly GCA_041831635.1 of Acetoanaerobium sp. Lineage (GTDB taxonomy): Bacteria > Bacillota > Clostridia > Peptostreptococcales > Filifactoraceae > Acetoanaerobium. Next base: position 10,560 of record JBHASY010000061.1, read on the forward strand.
GATCATATAAATTCACAAAATTTACTATACCTATGGAAAGATACCTGACAAATCGCTTTATGACCTGCTTTGCCACAAAATCATTTTCTTTGTATGCGTCAAACACAAGTTTAGGTGTGATATTTTCCGGTTTTAAGTCTGCTATTTCCATTATCTTACTTTCAGGATTTTCTTTAACCAGTTTCTGTGCATATTTTATAATAGCTGTAGCCGAACAGAAAGTCTCCAGACAACCGTTATTTTTGCAATTACAATCATAAAAATTTTCTCCTACTATCATATGACCTATTTCTGAAGCTATTCCGTTCGTTCCGCTGTATAGCCTGTCATTTATAATTATGCCTCCTCCTACTCCTGTTCCGAGTGTTATCATCATAGCATTTTTTATCCCTCTTGCCGCTCCGAAACGATGTTCTGCAAGGGCTGCCGCTGAAGCATCATTTGCAATATATATCTTTGTATCGGAAAAATATTTAGACATCGCCGGCAGTATATCTATATCTTTCCAATGGATATTCGGAGCCATATACACCTTTGATTTTCCATCTGTAAGTCCGGGTATGCCTATACCTATTGAGTTTACATTTTCTATAGATACATTGTTATCTACCAATAATCCTTTTATCTGATTTGTAATCATATTTATAGTATGCATATGACCCTTATCTGCTTCGGTGGAAATGTTTTTTGCAAATACGGCTTTATCACTTTCATCTACTAAAGCCGTTTTTATCTCTGTTCCCCCTATGTCGACTCCTACGTAAAATTTTCTCACTTTATCCCTCCTCAGATAATCTTTTCATCAGATTTTCATTAAATGCCTGAGCCGCATTGTAGCCCATTCTTTTCAGTCTGTTATTTCTGGCCGCTATCTCCAAAATCACAGCTAAATTTCTTCCCGGTCTTACAGGAACGGTTATTTTTTCTACGGCAACACCTAAAATCTCTATAAACTCATCGTCTATACCCAATCTGTCATAATATTTCCCCTCAACCCAAGTTTCTAAATAAGCCACCAAATCTATTATTTTACTGGGCTTTACAGCACCTATTCCATACAAACTCTTTATATCAAGTATACCAAGTCCTCTAATCTCCATAAAGTATCTTATGCTCTCAGGAGATTTCCCAACCAGCATATCTTCCTCTATTTTTTTTATCTCGACCGCATCATCAGCAACAAGCCTATGACCTCGTCTTATAAGTTCAAGTGCCGTTTCACTCTTTCCTACTCCGCTTTCTCCCGTTATCAGTATACCCATCCCGTCCACGTCTACTAAAACTCCATGCATCATAGTTTCAGGTGCAAGAAGTTCATTTAAGTAATCGAGTATCCTGTATATAAACCTTGTGGTTCCCATAGGTGTCTTGAGTATAATTCTTCTGTGCTTTTTTGCAGCTTCAATCATAATCTCGTCCGGTATCTGCCCTCTTGATACTATAACTACCGGTAAATCGTAAGACATATACTTATCCATACGATCTTTTTTTGTTTCTTCTTCAAGGGACATATAGTAAGAATACTCAACCTTGCCCATAACCTGTATCCTTTCATTTGGAAAATGGTCATAGTAACCGTTCAATTGCATTCCCGGTCTATTTATATCTGTGGTGGAAATATAATAGTCCACCTCCTCGGGTATATAGGATACTTCTATCTTTAAATCCTCTATCATTTTTCTTATGGAAACTTTCTTTGTTTCTGACTTGTCAATCATCTCTTCTTCCCTTTCCGAAATGTTCAAACACAGCCTGAGCGGATTTTTTATTCATCCCTTCCACAGCCGTCAATTCTTCCAATGTAGCATTTTTTAATCTCTCTATAGTTTTAAATTCAGAAATAAGAGCCATTTTTCTGGTTTTTCCTATGCCTGAAATTTCGTCGAGTTCAGATTTTTGCATATTTTTATCTCTAAGCGACCTGTGATAGCTTATAGCAAACCTATGCACTTCTTCCTGTACCCCTGATATAAACCTGTATATAAGGCTGTGTTTTGAAAGCTCTACAGTTTGGCTTTCCGTTGTAAGTCCCAGAGTTTTATGCTTTGAGTCTTTGTACATACCTAGCACCGGAATACTCAGTCCCTCATCAGCTATTACCTTTTTAGCCACAGAAACTTGCCCTTTCCCTCCGTCCATCAGTATTAAATCAGGCAGGTCTGGATGCCTTAATCTTCTTCTTATTATTTCTTCCATAGATGCATAGTCATTTGGACCGTCTACGGATTTTATTTTATATCTTCTGTATAATTTTTTCGACTTTTCTCCATTTATGAAAACCACCTGAGCACCTACAGAGTCTACGCCTTGAATATTTGATATGTCAAATGCCTCCACTCTTACAGGAATATCTTTTAGTTGGAAGAACTCTTGAAGTTCTTTCATAACTCCTACAGTTCTCTCCAGCTTAGCTATTTTTAAATTACTTTTTTGCTTTATAGTTTCAAAGGCATTTTTTCTAACTAAATCAAGCAGGTGTTTTTTATCTCCTTTTTGCGGCACTCTGACTTGAACTTTTTGACCTTTTTTATCAGAAAGCCATTTGGACATTATATGCATATCTTCAAATTCCATATCCACTACAAGTTCTTTAGGAACATAGTTCACACTCATATAAAATTGCTTTATGAACGAACTTATTATCTCTTCCTCATGAGAATTTTTGCTCTTATCAAACATAAAATTCTCTCTTCCTACAACTTTGCCTCCTCTTACGAAAAATACCTGTATACAGGAAAGTTCTTCTTCTTTTGCTATAGCAATATAGTCTTGGTCTATAGTAGATGTCGAAACTATCTTTTGTCTTTCGAGCATTTCTTTCATACTAATTATCTTATCTCTAAATATTGCCGCATCTTCAAAGTCCAATTTTTTCGCAGACAGTTTCATTTTTTCTTCCAACATCCCTATTATATCCTCACTTTTTCCGGACAGAAAATCTATGATCTCATATACCATCTTCATATACTCCGATTCGTCCACCTTACCTGTGCAAGGACCTGAGCATTTGTTGATATAAAAATTAAGACAGGGTCTTTCTTTTTTTTCTATAGATCTCTTGATATCTCTTGAACAAGTTCTTATCGGATAGAGTTCTTTCATCGCCTCTAAGGTTTCATTTACAATAAATACATTTGTGTACGGTCCAAAATATTTGGCCTTGTCTTTTTCTACCTTGCGAACCTTTAAAACTCTCGGAAAATATTCATTTAAGGTTACCTTTATATAAGGATAGGTTTTATCGTCTCTGAGCAAGATATTGTATGGCGGTTTATACTCCTTTATGAGGTTGTTTTCTAATATCAAAGCCTCCATCTCCGAGTCGGTAACTATATATTCAAACTCTTCTATATGACTTACCATCGCCCTTACTTTTGCATCCATATTTTTTTTGCTTTGAAAATACTGTCTTACTCTGTTTTTCAGCGAAACGGCTTTACCTACATAGATTACTTTATTATTTTCATCTTTCATAAGATAAACTCCCGATTGATTCGGAAGATTTTTTATCAAGTCTTTTAATTTATCGCTAAGCAAGTTATCACATTCCTATTCCAAGTTTTAAAATCATTCCGTAGATGAAAGGGATAAATACCGCAGGAAGTATATTTGCAACCTTTATCCTCGTCGCTCCTACCATATTCATCCCTATCGCCAAAATAAGCAGGCTTCCAACGGCGGTCATCTCAGCAACTATACTGTCCGTAAGCAGAGGTTTCATAAAGCTTGCCAACATAGTAATTGAACCCTGATACAAAAACACACTCACAGCTGAAAGAATTACACCAGGTCCCATGGTGGAAGTAAATATAATGGAAGTCACTCCGTCCATAACAGCCTTTGTAAACAAAGTTTCATGATTTCCCTCCAGAGCACTTTGAAGTGCTCCTACTATTGCCATGGACCCTATGCAAAATAACAAACTTGCATTTACAAAACCCTCCGCTATTTTTGACTCTTTATTCTTGCTGAGTTTCTTTTCTATAAAATATCCAAACTCTGTAAAGCGTTTATCTATATCTATAAGTTCTCCCGTTATCGCTCCTATTACCAAAGAGAAAATTACAAGTAGCATATTTTCGGTTTTAGCCGCCCCGGCAATTCCGATATGCATTACACAAAGTGCCAGCCCCTTACTTATAGTTTCTCCCATAGATGCAGGTATCCCTCTTTTCAAGAAAAATCCTATAAGGCTACCTGCTATAATAGCAAGCGAATTTACTACAGTTCCGAGCATAAATTCTCCCTCCATTGCTCTGCTTCATATATTTTATACATAAAATAGTATACCCTAAAACTAAAATTTTATGTACAGGCATATATAACAAAAGAGACTATTTTTCAATAGCCCCTTAATTGGTATACCTATAATGTTTTGTTATATAACTGCTACAACCTCTATTTCCACTACCGCATCTTTAGGAAGTCTTGCCACCTCTACAGCCGATCTGGCAGGAGGGTTTTGCGGAAAGTATGTTGCATATACTTCATTCATAGCTGCAAAATTATTCATATCGCTTAAAAAAACAGTAGTTTTTACGATGTTTTCCATAGTAGCACCTTCTACTGCCAATATAGCTTTCACATTTTCCAAAGATTGTCTTGTTGCTGCTGCAATCTCAGTAACCATCTCTCCTGTTTCAGGGTTTAAAGGAATTTGACCTGAAGTAAAAATCATATTTCCCATTCTTATCCCTTGAGAGTATGGGCCGATAGCTCCCGGTGCTTTTTCTGTAGCAAGTATTTTTTTGCTCATTGACATATCACTCCTTATATAGATTTATTATTATTCTACCACGAAAATTGCAAATAATAAAATAACCGACTAAAATAAAAATAGGCTATCGAAAACAGCCTATTTTTATATAATATTTTTATGCGTTTAAATTATTTTGTTGTTTGCAAGCTTTGATAACGTGCTTAGCAAGGATAGAAGTGGTAACTGAACCTACTCCGCCAGGAACAGGAGTGATTTTTTCAGCCTTTCCTACTATGTTATCAAAGTCGGTGTCTCCGCACATATTTCCATCCGCATCTACGTTGATACCTACATCTATTACTACAGCACCTTCTTTTACCCAATTTTCTTTAACTAATCTAGGAACTCCAACGCCCACTACCACTATATCAGCATCCTTAGTCATCTTAGAGGAATCCTTAGTGAAGATATGACAAGTAGTCACAGTTGCAAATTCGTTAAGTAAAAGTATAGAAACAGGTTTACCAACAACCATAGACGCTCCAACTACAGTAACGTCTTTACCCTTTACATCCACATCGTAGAACTTAAGAATTTCCATAACCGCTGTTGGTGTACAAGGAGGAAAACCTGTTGCATCTCCCTCTGTCATTTTTCCGACATTCACAGGGCTAAAGCAGTCTACGTCTTTTTCAGGCGCTATTATGTATTTAATTACACTTTCATCAAGTTGTTGCGGTAGCGGTCTGAATATAAGCATACCGTTAACTGATGCATCGTTGTTTAACTCTTTGATTTTTGCTATGAAATCATCTTGAGTTATGTCTGCTGCAAGCTCTACTACCTGAGTTTCTATTCCAACTTTTTTACATTTTGTTAATGCACCCTTTTCATAAGCCAGGTCATCTCCTCTGGCTCCTACTCTTACAATAGCAAGTTTTGGAGTTATCCCCTTAACTTTTAACAGTTCAACTTCTCCGATAAGTTGCTCAGTAATACTATCTGCTACCGGTTTACCTTTAATTATTTCTCCCATTTAAAAACGCCTCCCCATAATAAAAATTTACAATCTGGTACTGCTACAATTATTATATACTATTTTATTCGCAAAATAAATAATTATTCTAAATATATTATTTTTTATACATAAATACTCATTATATTCATTTAGAAAATCAA
>JBHASY010000062.1:0-2737 GCA_041831635.1 Acetoanaerobium sp.
CGGAAGTTTGACAGTTAAATAAAGAAAAAAGTGTTATGAGTCGTTGATATGTCTCGTTTTTTTATGTCAAATCTAAAAATAATGATTGCGTTATGTTGCGTTATGTGATATAATCGTAATAGTATCTTCCGGGAGGTTAAAAAATGAGGCTATCACATTACACAGATAAAAAAGGAATTAAACGTTTCTATGTCATTCAAACTAAATATGATGAAAATGGTAAAGAGCACTCCGTTACTGTTGAGAAACTCGGAACTGAAACCGAGATTCAAAATAAATATCACATGGACGCCCTTACCTGGGCGAAGCAACATGTTGCTGAACTAAACAAAAAAGAAAAAGAAGAAAAAAGTGATATCATCGTTAGTTTTCCTCAAGGTGAAATAATCGAAAAGGATTACCAATGCAAGTTTAATGTGGGATATCTTTTTCTAAAGAAGATTTACCATGAACTTAAGCTTAACCTAATTTGTAAACATATCTCTAAAGATTACAAGTTCGACTACAATCTCTGCGGAATCCTTGAAAGTTTGATTTATGGTAGAATCATTCATCCTACCTCCAAAAAATCTACATTTGAGTTTTCTAAGACATTGCTTGAAGCACCCGATTTTGAGCTACATGATGTATATAGAGCTTTAGACGTATTTTCTGAAGAGTTCTATTCGATTCAAACACAGCTATACAAAAACAGCTTTGCATTAGGAAAAAGGAAAACAGGCGTAATATACTATGACTGTACAAACTTCTTCTTCGAATGCGAGGAACCTGATGGCAAGGGAAAGCTTAGGCAGTACGGTAAAAGTAAAGAAAACAGACCACTTCCAATAGTTGAAATAGGTATGTTCATAGATTCAGAGGGAATACCTCTTGCTATGTGCATTCACCCGGGCAATACCAACGAGCAGGCTACACTTAAGCCTATAGAAAAAAAGCTTCTTTCCGAGCATGGACTATCAAAGTTTGTTTTTTGCGCTGATGCAGGGCTGTCTTCAGCAGCGAATAAAAGATACAACTCCGTTCAGGACCGTTCATTTGTTGTTACTCAATCGATAAAAAAATTAAAGAAAGAATATCGAGAGTGGGCATTATCTCCTGAGGGGTGGTCACTTGCAGGTTCTACAGGCAGCAAGGACTACAGCAAAAAGTTCAATCTAAATGAGATTGACGAGGATAAATACTTTGAAAGAATCTTCTACAAGGAATGCTGGGTAGATCACGGTAATTTTGAAGAGAAGATTTTAGTTACATATTCCATAAAATACAAACGCTATCAAAGAAACATAAGGAATACGCAGATAGCAAGAGCAGAAAAAGCCATTTCTGAGGGTGCTGCGAAGCTATCAAAAAAGACTGCACAGGACTTTAGAAGATTCATAGAAAAAATCTCAATTACCGAGGATGGAGAGATTGCTGAAAAAACAAAAATATCGCTAAATCAAGATAGGATTGATGAAGAAGAAAAATATGATGGCTTTTATGCAGTCTGCACAGACCTTGACGATGAAGTAGAAAACATCATTAAGATAAATAAATATCGCTGGAAAATTGAAGAATGTTTCAGAATCATGAAAACTGATTTCGAATCAAGACCTGTTTATGTGAGCAACCAAGGTAGGATAAAGGCTCATTTCCTAACCTGCTATCTATCGCTTGTGGTCTACAGATATTTGGAAAAGAGACTTGAAAACAAATACACTACAAGCCAGATAATTGGGACTCTTAAGGATATGGAGATGGTAAAGATATCTGATACAGAATATATTCCTGCATATATGAGAAATGATATAACCGACGCTCTGCATGAAATGGCAGGTTTCAGAACCGACTACAAAGTTACAACAAAGAAAAAAATAAATGAAATATTAAGAAAAAGCAAAAAACATAACGCATGACGCAAAAAAAATCGATAACATAAAAGTCCCATCAGCCATTGATACTCAAGGGTTTCAGGGACTTTTTTGCTAAACTAACTGTCAAAGACGGGAATATTATACCATAGGAATCTCCCGTGTGCAAAAAATAAAGTTTTCTTTTTAATTTGGATTGACCCCACCCCAACTATTGACATAGAGCCAAAAACTGAGTAATCCATTCAAAAAGCACTCCATGCATATTGCACGAAGCGCTTCCTTTTTCGTCGGCACTCACACGATAGTTTAGAGTTTTTGAAAATCTAAACCGCACGATAATTCAAAGCCCGTTTTCTCTAACCCGCACGATAATTCAGAGTGCCCTTTTTTAATAAGAGATTTTATCCCTTAAAATTTTACCTGCAAATTTTCTGATGATTTCAGCATATATTTTTTCAATTTCCGTGTATTCTCTAACGGGGTTGGGAAGTGAACTTCCCATTGTCAAAAGCCGGTGGGCTTCCTGCTTCATTGACCTCACCCCACCGTCTGACGCCTGTGGGATTGCGGCAACCTTAGTTTAATTAAAACCGGTTAATCGGAAAAAGGAAATGTTATTGTTCCGCGGACTTCATTTCCCAGGTCTGAATTATAACTCGAAACCCTTTTAAGATTACTGTCGAAGATTTCTTTTGTACCACCCGGCCCGCACTTTATAGCTGAAACGAATTTATTGTCTTTAAAGGCGGCTTTAATCGTCGTCATATATGCCTCATCACTTTCTTTATCCCATGACTCGAAACTCTGGTTGACAAAAATATAGCCCTCATACGTTCCTTCTATGATTGGCGTAACATAACCGAAAAACGAGTCTATCGGTTTAG
>JBHASY010000063.1:0-11944 GCA_041831635.1 Acetoanaerobium sp.
AGAACCATGAGCAATCTCATGTGTAAGTCCAAGTGCCATAAGCACATGGGACGGGTCAAGAGATCCTGAAGTACAAGCCGAACCGCTTGAACCTGCTATCCCTACTAAATCCAAACTTAAAAGAAGTGCTTCTCCCTCTACAAACTTAAAGCAAAAACTTGCTGTACCGGGTAGCCTATGATCTCTACTTCCTGTTACCAAAGTATGAGGAATTTCTCTTAATATTCCTTCTATGAGTTTTTCTCTTAAATTCGTAAGTTTAGTAATATGAGCATCTAAATTTTCCTGTGCTATTTCACAAGCTTTCCCCATACCTACAATTCCGGGTACATTTTCAGTTCCTGCTCTTTTCTTACGCTCTTGTGCTCCGCCATGAATTAAATTATCCAGCTTAACACTGTTTCTAACATAAAGAGCACCTATTCCTTTGGGTCCATAAAATTTATGAGCGGAAAGAGAAAGCATATCTATGTTATACTCATTTACATCAATCTTGATATTTCCCACTGCCTGTACAGCATCTGTATGGAATAAAATTCCCTTATCTTTACAAATCCGCCCTATCTCTTTTATAGGCTGAACAGTTCCTATTTCATTATTTGCAAACATAATACTCACTAAAATAGTATCTGCTCTAAGATTATCTTTAAAATTATCCAAATCTACAAGACCGTCTTTATCTACATCTAAATATGTTATTTCAAATCCATGCTCTTTTTCTAAATATTCGCAAGTATGGAGCACCGCATGGTGTTCTATCTTAGTCGTTATTATATGCTTTCCTTTATTCTTTAACTTAAAAGCAACACCTTTTATCGCCCAATTATCCGACTCCGAACCCCCCGCTGTAAAATATATTTCTTTACTGCTAGCACCCAGTAATTTTGCTACTTTTTCCCTAGCCTCATCTACAGGTTTTCTAACTTCTCTCCCAAATAAATGAATGCTAGACGGATTTCCGTAATTTTCTGTAAAATAAGGTATCATAGCATCTATGACTTCTTTTTTTACCTGAGTAGTTGCAGCATTATCAAGATAAACTCTTTTTTGCTCCATAAATCACATCTCCTTAAAATTATTTTGACTGATTTTTAATTTATGATCCAAAACCATATCTTCCAAGGTTACAGAATCTATAACACTGTCTACGCTATCTTTTATCTTTTGCCAAACCTCCTTAGTGACACAAAAGTCAGAATTCTCACAATCTGCAGCATCTCCCAAAACACATTCAGAAGGAGCCATAGAACCTTCTAATGCCCTTAAAACCTGTCCTACTGTTATTTGCTTAGATGGTTTGCTCAAATAATATCCACCTTGAGATCCTCTTACACTCTTTACCAAGCCGGTTTTTTTTAATATAGCAAAGATTTGCTCCAAATACTGCTCAGAAAGTCCATTTTTGTCAGCAATGTACTTCAAAGAAAGAGGAGTGCTTTCTTCTTCTTTCAGAGCCAATTCAAAAATAGCTTTAAGCCCATATCTCCCTTTCGTTGATAATTTCACGTTTACAACCTCTTTTCACAATTCCTAGTTTTTTACTATGAATTAGTTTTATTATAACTTAGAGATTTTTCTTTGTCAATCGAAAGAAAAACAATTATTTCTTAAATATTTTGAAAAAAATCAATTGCTAATTCATTTTACTTTTTGACATATAAAAAGCTTAGGCGCCTTTTCATTTTGGTTTTCCGGATTTATAAATACTACCTTATAATCTTTAGAATTTAACTCCTTCATAAATGCCCTTACAGCATTGAACTCATTAAAATTATCATGCCCTACATAAGAAGCTACGGAAAGGATCCCATTTGTTTTCAATAACCTTAAAGATTTGTCAATTGCTTTTAACGTTATCTCTGCTTTAGTATGTATTTGATGATTTCCTTTCGGAAGGTATCCAAGATTAAAAACTACAGCAGAAATATTATTTTCTAAATATCTGTCCATATTTTCATGGGAGTCTAAAATAAAATCAATCTGAGGATATTTTTCTTGGAGTCTGGTTTTAGAGTATTTTACCGCATTCATATCTATATCAAAAGCATAGACTTTCCCTTCATTTCCGACTAATTCGGCTAAAAATTCTGCATCATTTCCATTCCCAAGCGTTGCGTCTGCCACTTTATCCCCTGATTTTATATATGACCTGAGTATATATTTTGAAAGTTCGGTAACCTGCGTTATTATCATAATTTGTCCTCTCAATATCTTAATAATAAAACTCTTCCTGCAGTCGTGTGAATTTTCATTATGTCATTTTAGACAATATTACTTTTGTAAAATATGCTCTATTCATTTTAGTCCATAAAACAAAGCTTCTACTTCTCTAATAATAGTAAAAACAGGTCTTTTTAGTTTAAGACCTGTTTCGCAAAATAGCGTCATATGACTACTCGACAAATTCAAGCGCTATTTTCATCATATTTGTAAATGCATTTTGTCTTTCGTCAGAAGTAGTAACTTCGTTTGTGGCTATATTATCAGAGACAGTAAGAAGGCAAGCCGCTTTTTTCCCTAGCACATTTGCATTGTGAAATAGTGCAAATGACTCCATTTCTACAGCTACACATCCGTATTTTTCGTAGATTTTTTTATATCCATCAGAAGCACTTCTGTAAAAAACATCGGAAGAATGTATTCTTTCTACACGCATAGGAATTCCAAGCCTATCAGCAGAGGTTTTTAGTTTATCATTTAGTTCTTCACTTCCTGCTATTATATCTTTTTCGTAGCCACCTTGAACTTTAGCATAACTAGACTCACTCCAAACGTCTTTTGTCAAAATTACATCGTATAGCTTTACATCTGCTGTATAACCACCACAAGAGCCTATTCTGATTATGTTTTCAACACCATAAAACGCATACAGTTCATATGAATAGATTCCTATGCTGGGCATACCCATTCCACTTCCCATAACTGAAATTCTTTTCCCTTTATAAGTACCTGTATAGCCCAAGACATTTCTCACTCCGTTAAATTGCACTACATCTTCCAAAAATGTATCTGCAATAAATTTTGCTCTTAATGGATCTCCCGGCATAAGAACTGTTTTAGCTATTTCCTCTTTACTTTTCGCCTCAATATGTGGGGTTGGTATCATATAATATTTCCTCCTAATAAATTTTCATATAAAAATACATAACATTTTAAAAAATAAAAATCTCAAATATATACATATTCTTTAATTCTGAAATACTCTATTTTTAGCTGGCATCTATAGGATTACTAAATAACATACTGATATACTTATTTGCTAATTTTTGAAACTCATCCCCATCAGTAACTTCTATTGCTTTCTCTTTATTATCATTTTCAAGTTTGAGTTTTTGCATATGAGCATGGATCTTTTCCATTCTGTGATCCAGTTCAGAAATCTGGTCTGCCGCATCTTTTAAATCTTTTTTTAAATTTGGCGGTACTTCTTTGTCATATTTATAATATATTTTATGTTCCAAACTCGCCCAAAATTCCATAGCAATAGTCCTGATTTGAACTTCTACAAATGCCTCTTCTACTCTATCTGACATAAAAACAGGTATCTTAAGTATCATATGAAGACTTTGGTAGCCATTTGGCTTTGGATTTGTGATATAATCTTTATATTCCACCACCTCTATATCTCTTTGATTTTGCAACATCTGAGATACATTGTATATGTCAGATGTAAATGAACAGATAATTCTAATTCCGGCAATATCCATTATATTTTTGCGAATAGATTCTATCGTAAATTCATAACCTCTCCTATGTATCTTGTTTATAATACTTTGAGGTGTTTTTAATCTGGATTTTACATGCTCTATAGGATTGTACGAATGGACATACTGAAATTCCTGCTGAAGGATACTTATTCTGGTATTTATCTCTTCCATTCCAAATTTATAACACATCATATATCTGGCTAAAGTTTTTTTAAGTTCTTCTATTTCTTCTAATTGTTTATAGTTTTTTAACTCAAGCATAAATACCTCCTGAAACTTCATTTTTTATGCAATCGTTTTTCCTTAACTATTATACCCAAAGCCAATCAGAAAAATCTAATATTCAAAAATATAATTGAATTTCGTTTTTAGTAATCTGTGTTGGTAAATGGTCTCTGGTTTAAATGAAATAACCTGTCTATTTTATCCGTAAAATCTTTGTCGCTTATTTCTGCAATTCCAAACCTAATCATAGGAGAAAAATCAACACTTCCCATAAACAAAGAAGATAAATCTGACAAATTCATTTTTATTTCAATTTCAAAATTAGCTACATCACTTTCAAAACTCCAATAGCTGTGTTCTTTTGAAATATCCGGAGTAAACCTAATAGCAAATTTTATATCTTCATTTTTAAATTCATCATAAACATTAAAACTTATTTTTATATCTTCTGTCGGAAATTTTCTATAGTTTGTTTTTTCTATGAAATTTTTTATATCAGGTATCTTATACATATTTCCTACAGCAGAAATATTCGTCTGAATAAAACCATAGTTTATATAATTTCCTGAAGTATCTTCCGGGGATGCAAACACATGATAAAAGTCTGCCTCTCCTGTCCTTATAACAACATTTTGAGCCAGGTCTGTTTGCATACGAAGTCCTGCTAATAGCTGTTTTAACACCGTTGCATCAATATATATCAGTTCTGAAACCACTATAGAATTTAAAGTGTAGTTTATCTCACTATCTCTTTTAAAACTAAATGCTACATACCCTTTTAACTCATCATCTTCAAAATAACCTATTCTTCTAGTTTCATCGTCTTCGCTCATCTCTCTTATCTCTTCCTCAAACTTGTAAACTGCCCCATGATAATTACTTACAAAGTTCGAGTAACAAGAAACCACTTTTTCAATTTCATCTTTCTTTATCAGCCTGAGTTTAGATACATCCTTGAGATTTGGAAGTTGCAAAGTAGGAATTCTGTACTCATCCAGCTTTGTTCCATAACCGTACCCCATTTTCCTATAATATTCTATCCTAAATGGAAGTAGCATAGAGCAAAGTCCGCCTGAACTGACAGTATATTCCTCAAAAAATTTAACCATATCTCGGGCTACACCTTTTTTCTTATGAAGTGAATGTACTGCTAGAGACATAAGTCCTGTAGCCTTGTTCATCTGTCCAAATAAATTTATATCAAAATCTATCAATTTCATAATGGACACAAGTTCATCATCTTCAAATAATCCAAAAAAGTTCACATTATCATATTCCAGTAGTGACTGCATATTTCGATTATAATATTTCTCATAACACTGCTTTGAAATATCCTTGCCTGCAGGATAGGCATTTAGATAAATATCTATATATGCGTTCATATCGCTAGGTTTTAGAGGCTTGATCACTCTCCTGTTATACTCTCTCATTTATTCAACTCCTATCCAAAATTTTTCTGAATTTATAAACCAAGTCTATTTTACAATAAATTCTGCTTATTTTAAAACGAAAAATTCTTTACTGCTTTTCCACCTAAATAGTCGAAATAGCACCCTTGATATAAATTGTTTTCCACCATATACTCCTCTATCATATCTTTGAGTTTCCACCAAGACGTAGCATAGTTGCAAAAAACAGTATCCTCCTTTGGTGCTCTGCCTAAAAGCCTGTGTATTATAATATCAGGCGAAAGATATGCAAGAAAGAGAGAAGTTCTTCTTATATACTCTTGTATAGAACATATTTTTATTTCCCCTGACTTAACCAAGTCAGCCATAGGAGTATTTTTTATAAGGTATAGTGAGTGGAGTTTTACTGCATCTATTTTTAGAGCCGACAGTATCTTTGCTCCCTCTATTATGTCCTCTTCTTCATCATACGGGAGATTTAAAATCATATGCACTACCAGCTCAAATCCATATTTTTTAACAAGATTAGCCGCTTCGATAAACTCTGCTAACGAATGCCCCCTGTTTATGTTTTTTAAAGTTTTATGATTTATGCTCTGTAGTCCAAATTCTATAGTAATCTCAATATTATGAATTTCTTTTATCCTTTTCAAAATATCTAAATACCTTTCATCTACAGAATCAGGTCTTGTGGACACTGAAATTTCAACCACATCGTCTCTTATGGCCTCCTTCATATAGTTTTTAAAAACAGTCGGTGGCAGATAAGTATTCGTAAAATTTTGAAAATAAGCTATGTACTTTTTAGCCTTATATTTAGTTCCTATATAATCAATATTTTTTTCAAGTTGCTCCTTAACCGATATTTCGTTTGATAAAGATTCAAATCCGGTCGCTTTTTCAGAGCAAAAAGTACATCCGTTCTTAGCAACATTCCCATCCCTGTTCGGACAGCTAACCGGAAGATTTATAGGTATTCTATACACTCTTTCATTATACTTTTCCTTTAGATACTCGGAATACACCCTGTACAATTTATCACTTGCCATTTAACACCTCTAAGGTTTTATAAAAAAGAAATATATGAGCAAAACACTCGAAAGAACTATCCTGTAATACCCAAATACTTTAAAATCGTTTTTCTTAACGTAATTCAAAAATAATTTTATAACAAGTGTAGCGACTATGAAGGAAAAAACACAACCCAAAAATAACAAACACCACTGCCAAGCAGTGAAAATCGTACCGCCTAAAAACATCTTTACAAGCTTCAAAAAAGTGGCACCTATCATAGTCGGAATAGCTAAGAAAAATGAAAATTCAGCCGCAGCACCTCTAGAACACCCTAAAAGCATAGCTCCTATAATAGTTGCAGCCGACCTCGACGTTCCGGGTATCATCGCAAAACACTGCATTAGTCCTATAAAAAATGCGGTCTTATATGTAATCTTATACACAGACTCTATAGCTATTTTTTTGTTTTTATTTTCAATCCAGATTATTATTATCCCCCAAGTAAAAAGTGCTATAGTAACTGTCACAGGTCCAAACAAATATTCATCTATAAAGTCGTCAAACAACAATCCAAGTATCATAGCAGGAACAACACCTGCCATAACTTTTAACCACAAATTTACAGTCATCTTTTTTTGCTTCTCTGATTTATTCCGGCTAAAAGGATTTAACTTTTCAAAATAAAGCACCACCACTGACAAAATAGCCCCAAGCTGGATAATGACATTAAAACTATTAGAAAATGACTGTGGCTCCAGCGAAACAAATTCATTTACCAAAATAAGATGTCCCGTGCTGCTTACAGGAAGAAACTCTGTTACCCCCTCTACTATACTCAAAATTAACACTCTTAGTATATCTAACATCTAAAAATCCTCCTTGCTGTCATCTTTATCCTAAAATATAATAACATGTTTTCCAAAAAACTAAAACAGAACCTTGAGCAGAGGTTCTGTTAGTTGGGGTTGGGGTTTTATCTCTTTTTCGCTATGGAGATAAATAAAAAAGTCACGAAGCACGAGGATTCTTCCTCTGTAGTCTTCATGACTCTATTTATGTTAAGATAATATCATATACAAATCCAAAAATCAATACTTATTTTTAAAAAATATATATTTAATTTTAATCTGTAAATTGCAATCGTAAATCAACCTATCAATTTATACTAATAAAATTACTATTAAACACAGCTTGGCATATTTTAAACTTTGATATATTATTTGTTAATTTTTTACATAATAAATATGGTATTGTTTTTATATTACTTTTTTAAAGATGAATATATATTGTGTTTATAGTTATGTATGTTACAATATTTTTATCTGTAATTAACCTTGATAAGTGTAGGTGATACTATGATTTTATCTACCCACTGTTATATAGAACGTGATGATAAAATACTTATGATGCATAGGATAAAAAAGAAAAACGACATTCATATGAACAGATGGGTCGGGCTAGGCGGCAAAATTAGCTCCGGAGAGACACCCGAACAATGTATCATAAGAGAAATCTACGAGGAGAGCAATCTAAAAGCAAACAAAGTAAAACTCCGTGCTTTTATTACCTTTCCCGACTTTATGGGAGATAACGACTGGTATATGTTTTTATTTTCCTGTGATGATTTTACAGGAGATTTGATTGAAAATGAAGAGGGAAATCTAAAATGGATTTCAAAATCCGAGATAGAGCAACTTAATATGCTCGAGGGCGATAGAATTTTTATGAAATGGATGAAAGAATACAACTTTTTTACTGCCAGATTCGTTTACAAAGACGACAAACTGGTGGACTATAGTCTTGATACTGTTATTTAATGATTATTTTGGAGGTTTTAGGAGGTTTTATATGAATATTAGTATCGATGAAAAATTAAAAGAAAAACTGCCTGATTTGCAGCTGGGTGTAATCGAGGCAAATGTCATTATTTCTCCCAGCGATGATGAACTTTGGGGTATGATTGAATCTGTTTATAAAAATCTTCAAAAAACTCTTACTTTAGAAGATGTTCTTAAAATAAAAGGAATCCAAGCCGCCAGAAGATCCTATAAAAAACTTGGAAAAGACCCTAGTCGATACAGAGTTTCTTCCGACTCTTTAATTCGCCGTATACCTAAAGGAATGGATTTATATAAAGTTAACAATGTAGTAGATATCAACAACCTCATCTCCCTTAGGACCGGGCATAGCTTAGGTTGCGTAGATTTATCCAAAATCAAAGGAGATGTAGTATTTACAAAAGGAAACTCAGGAGATTATTACGAGGGTATAGGAAGAGGTCAAATAAACCTTGAAAATATGCCTGTTTTCAAGGACGAAGAGGGTTACTTTGCCTCTACTACTTCAGATTCTGTCAGAACTCAAATACATGAAAACACTACACATATTATGATGCTTATTATATGTTTTGAGGGAGATGAAAAACTCAAAGAGTATATAGAAGAAATAAACGATTTACTGACAAAATATGCCGATGCCGAGATCATTGAATCTAAAATCGTAATTTAACACATAAGAAAAAAACATCTTTATTAGTTTTGTCTAAAATATGAGACAGGAAAAAACAAAAATTACATAGAAAAATCAAGAAGATTCTTTATGCTGAAAAAGTCAGTACGCCTCTTTCAGCAGATAGAAATTTTCAATATTTGACAACTTCAACCCCATAGGACTCTACAAGGCTTTTCAGTTCTTTTATATAGGAGGCTGAAGGTGCTTTAAGATTTTTTGATGCGGCTTTTCTTCCAAGCTGTTCATATTTCTTTTCAGCATAAAAATGATGCGGTAAGAACTCTATCTTAGGATTTTTTATATGCCTTTTTATAAATTCAGCCGTACTGATTATATTATCCTTGTCTGCGTTTATACCTTCAATCAAAGGTATCCTTATTACAACAGGAAGATTTATCTCTCCCATCTTTCTTATGTTATCCAGAATAAGCCTGTTATCTTTTCCGGTAAACTTAGTATGCTTTGAAAAGTCCATGTGTTTTATGTCAACAAAGATAAGCGACATCTTACTTAAGATTTCTTTCATATTTTCAAAATCAAAGTATCCGCAAGTTTCAATCGACATATCTATAGCTTTATCATAAAAGATTTCGCAAAGCGATTTTAAAATTTCCAACTGAAAGCTGGGCTCTCCTCCCGAAAATGTCACTCCTCCTCCAGAATACCTATAAAAAGTTTTGTATTTCATAACCTCAGCCACTATTTCTTCTATAGTGTATTCTTTGACAAACTCATTGCTTGTCAAAACACACTCAGGCTCCATCTGACTTTCCGGATTTGCACACCATATACACCTGAGAGGACACCCTGCCAGAAATATAAGCGTTCGAATTCCATCGCCGTCATTGACAGAAAAGTGTTGAGGCTTCATAAAATAGCCTTTAAGATTATTTTTAAAATTCATCGTGAGAAGTCCTTGCTATTATTGCATCCTGCATTGACTTTGAAAGATTTACAAACTGTGTGCTGTATCCCGCTACACGTACCAATAAGTCTTTATACTCTTCAGGATTTTTCTGAGCTTTTTTCAAAGTTTCAGTCGATATTGTGTTAAACTGAACGTGGAAAGCCCCCAGTGCAAAGAATGATTGAATCATCGCTCCCAGATTACTTTGTCCTCTCTTAGTGTTTACAAGGTTCTCATTCAGCCTTAGATTCAGCAAGGTGCCTCCGGAGTGAACGTCTTGGTTTAATTTCGCTGCCGACTTCATCGCCGCAAGAGGAGTAGTCTTGTCACTGCCTACAAACGGCGATACCCCCTCAGACAACGGCTCTTTCGATTTTCTTCCACAAGGTGTAGCACCTATGACTTTCCCGGTAGGAAGATAATTCGAAATTCCCATAAACGCCGTATTAAACGGATTACCATTTATGTCCTTGTATGAATGTCCTATCTTATAGTAGTGATTTGCTATATTTCTTGCTATATCATCTACGTAATCATTATCATTTCCGTATTTAGGCACTTCTAATACCATATTTCTAAGTTCTTCAAAACCTTCCCAGTTTGCATTCATAGCTTCTACTATATCTTTCATTTCAACTTTCTTATCTTCAAATACCAATTTCTTTATTACTGCTAACGAATTTGCAACCACAGCAAGACCTATACCGGTAAGAACCGGTCCTAAATTATATTTTGCTCCAGCATCAACCAAGTCCATTCCATTATCCAAACAAGATTCTATGCATGAACTGAGGAAAGGTCTTGGCACCATCTCTTTGTGAAGTTTCTGAGCTACAAGAGTTGATATTACTGAATGTTCTATCAATTTATCAAACTCATCGTAAAACGCTTTTTCCACTTCCTCATACGATTTAAAATCAACTGCAGACTTATCCGTTACTCCAAATTTCCGGCCATAGATTCTGCTTACTCCTTTATTGAGTGCAAATTCCAATGCCGCAGCAAAGTTCACATTTACAGCCGATGTCCACTCTCCGGTTTTTCTAAAATGAGGCACAACGCACCCACAGTTATTCCAATCCCTTGCGTCTTCAGGCTCATATCCCGCATTTATAAGCATTTGGTATCCTGCACTGTCATTGTGAATAGCCGGAAATCCGGTTCCTATACTGACTAAATCAGTTACAGCCTCAAGAAATTCTGCCGGGCAGTCCTGATGTATTCTAACGCTTAATCCCGGCTGATGAGTTTTAATGTTTTTAGTGGCTTTAAGACACATATATGAAAGTTCATTTGTCGCATCTTTTCCATCTCTTGTTTTTCCGCCTACAGTAAGGTTTTGGAATTGATTATACCCTGCAAAAAATTCAGCCGTATTTGCAGAAATTGTCCATACCCACTCGGAAATTTTAAGCCAAAATGCCTCGATAAGTTCTTGAATATCATCATCGTCTGAAATACCATTTTCTATATCCGATTTATAGTATGGATACATAAATTGATCAAATCTACCTATGTTTAAAGCCAACGGATTTTCAGACAATATCCCTCCCAACTGAGTAAACCATACAAACTGAATCGCCTCATAAAATGTTGATGGCGGATTTTCCGGCACTATTTCACATATCTTAGCGATTTTTAAAAGTTCGGTTTTTCTATTTTCGTCTTTTTCTACAGACGCAAGTCTTTTCGCTTCCTCCGAATATCGTTTTGCAAGAGTTATAATTCCCTCAGAAGTGAGGATAACAGATTCATAAAATTCTATTTTACTCATATCTTCAGGATTTAGTAACGATAAATTCTGCATTTTAGTTTTTGCATCTTCTATTATTCCGCCAAATCCTTTTTTGAACAGCACGTCCTGATAATCCGGGGTTATTTCCCCTACAGCTTGACGCCATTTTGAATCATTGTCAATTATACCTGTATCTACGGCTATTCTTGCAGTTTCCTCAGGAAGTCTCGACAAAAATGCCTCTTCTAAAGACTTTCCTTCCCAATATGGGAATATGTTCTCTCTCACATAACTTCTCTGCTCATCTGTTATCTCATAAGGGTCTTGGATTCGGTTGCTGAAATTATCCATTTCCCTATCTACCCATGTCCATGAAAATTCAGGAGTGAGAATTCCGCACTTTCTGAATTCTCCTACCGCTCCTACTATAAGTTCA
>JBHASY010000064.1:0-24762 GCA_041831635.1 Acetoanaerobium sp.
AATACTTTTTTGTTTTTCATCAAACTATTTAGGGTATAATTTTCACTGTGTAAACTTGTATTTATTTTTAATTTAATTAACATAATAAAATGGAGGAATTTCAAAATGAAAAATGTAACCATCTACACCAGCTCAACTTGTTCTTACTGCCACGCAGCAAAGGATTATTTCAAAGAAAATAATATCCCTTATGAAGAAAAAAATATAAGTGAAGACCCGGAAGCTAGAAAAGTTTTAATGAAAAATAAAATTATGGGTGTTCCTGCTATTTTTATAGAAGAGGAAATAGTGGTAGGATTTGACAAAGAAAAAATAAATCAATTATTAGGTTTATAAAACAAAAAGTGACTGTCTTTAAATGTACAGTCACTTTTTATTAGTTTTCAGACATTTCAGGTTAATATTTCAGCAATTTTCTTGACTTTTTAAAACTATGCTGATATCCTATATCTATAAAATTATTTTTCGCTTTTTCTAAGAGGTGTGCCTTTTATTAAGAGTGGTTTTGAAATGAAAATCCTGATAGAAAAGAGTATTCTAATCTTCAAGGATCGAGCAGATAGGCATATTCTACCTATGGTTCTTTCCATAGGTTTTTTTATTTGCAGATTCAATAAATTGCAAAGGAGGTATATTATGTCTCAAAAAATAGCTGTGATAGGAGCGGTTTTGGAATCCCCTGCTCTAAGTCAAGAAAGATTCAACCACGTCCTATCGGAATTCAAAGGCATAGTAAAAGGCAGAATGGGGATACCTTTCCCCGAAAACAATATATCCGTCATATCTATCACTGTTGTAGGCAGTCTTGACGAGATAAACAGCCTTACAGGAAAACTGGGGAATATTCCATCTGTCGTAGTCAAAACATCTATATCTAAAAAGGAAATAAACGATTGAATTACAGTTTAATAGATAAACTATATCAGGAACAAACCCTTTCAAAAACCGATCTTATTAACCTTCTTCATCTAAATAATGATGAGAGGCAATATCTTTATGAAAAGGCCTACAGCGTACGCTATGAACATTACAAAAATAGCGTTTATGTGAGAGGCTTGATAGAATTTTCCAACTACTGCAAAAACGATTGTATCTATTGTGGTATCTCAACACATAACAGGGAATTAAACCGTTATCATATGACACCTGAAGAAGTGATAAAAACAGCTGAAATAGGATATAACTTAGGCTTTAGAACATTTGTAATGCAAGGTGGTGAAGATACTTCATTTACAGATGATAAATTTGTTTCTATCATATCCGAAATCAAAACAAAATTTCCTGACTCTGTTGTAACTTTATCTATAGGCGAACGCTCGAAAGAAAGTTATCAAAGGCTATATGATGCAGGAGCAGACCGTTTTCTTATCAGGCATGAGACTATAAATAAAAAACTATATGAACAGCTACACCCGAAAATGTCTTATGAAAACAGAATACAGGCTCTCTATGATTTAAAAGAAATAGGATTTCAAGTAGGCACAGGCTTTATGGTAGGTGTTCCCGGACAGAAACTCGAAGATATAGCAGATGATCTTTTGTTCATAAAAGAACTTAATCCTCATATGGTAGGTATAGGTCCATTTATTCCTCATAAAAACACTCCACTTAGAGATGAATCTGCCGGAAGTGCTGAACTTACCTACACACTTATTGCGATACTTCGGCTTATGCTGCCTACTTCACTTATTCCGTCTACTACCTCACTTACCACCTTAAACACTGAAAACAGATACAAGGGATTTAAGGTAGGGGCAAATGTGGTGATGCCGAACCTCACACCTTATGACTACAAAAATAAATATCAGCTCTATGACGGTAAAAAAATAACGGATACAGAAAGCTATGAGGCTCTGGAACAGTTAAAAAAAGAATGTTTAGATGCAGGATTTTATATTGATATGGCTCGTGGAGATTATAAAAATTGGAGGAGAAAATAATGATAAACGAAAAATTCATAAATGAAACCTTAGAAAAAAATAAAAATGTACCTAAAGAAGTTCTGCTTGAGATAATAGATAAAGCTACTAAACTTCAAGGACTCACCTACGACGACATAGCGGCAATACTGCAAAATGACGACGAAGAAGTAACACAGGCTCTTTTTAAAGCTGCCGGAGAAATCAAAAATAAAATTTATGGTAATAGAATCGTAATGTTCGCTCCACTTTACATATCCAATTATTGTGTAAACTCGTGCAAATACTGTGGATACCAAGTCTGTAATAAGTTTGAAAGAAAGAGACTTTCAAAAGAAGAAATTATCCAAGAAGTGAAGATATTGGAACAGATGGGGCATAAAAGAATCGCACTTGAAGCAGGGGAAGACCCTAACAACTGCCCTTTAGACTATGTTTTGGAGGCTATAGATACTATCTACTCTGTAAAAACTGACGATGGAAACATCAGACGTATAAACGTGAACATAGCCGCTACTACAGTCGAAAACTACAAAAAACTTAAAGACAGAGATATCGGAACATATATTTTATTCCAAGAAACTTATCATCGTCCTACTTATGAGGAAATGCATGGAAATTGTCTAAAAGGTAACTATGAATACCATCTTACAGCTTTTGACAGAGCTATGGAGGCAGGAATAGACGACGTAGGTGCAGGAGTTTTGTTCGGACTTTATGATTATAAGTTTGAAGTACTCGGCCTTATGATGCATAATGCACATCTGGAAGAAAAATACGGTGTCGGTTTTCACACTATATCTGTTCCAAGACTGAAAAAAGCAGAAGGAATGGATTTGGAAATGTTTCCTCATATACTCGATGACGAAACTTTTAAAAGACTTATAGCTGTAATCAGGCTAGCCGTACCGTTTACAGGAATGATACTGAGCACTAGAGAATCCGAAGAACTTAGGAGAGAGGCTATCAACTACGGTATTTCCCAAGTAAGTGCCGGTTCATCTACAGGTGTAGGTGGATATAAAGAAAGAGAGGACGGAAGATCTGTAGAGCAATTTGATGTGTCTGACCATCGTTCCCCACTGGAAGTCGTAAAATCACTTTTAGATCAAGGTTTCGTACCTAGCTACTGTACAGCTTGCTACAGGTCAGGTCGTACCGGCGACAGATTTATGCAACTTGCAAAATCAGGAAATATCCACAATGTCTGTAGTCCAAATGCTCTAATGACTCTTATGGAATACGTAGAGGACTTCGGAGACAGTGATCTTAAATCCACCGCTAAAGATTTAATATACAAAGAAGCAAAAAAACTTGAAAACGAAAAAGTAAAATCTCTACTGCTAAAAAATCTTGAACTAATCGAATCAGGCGAAAGAGATTTGTTTTTATAGGAGGATTTCAATGAATACCACCCCTTCCGGAAACAGAACCCATATAGGGATATTTGGAAAAAGAAATGCAGGAAAATCTTCACTTCTAAATGCAATAACAGAGCAAAAAGTGTCTTTGGTTTCAGATATCGGTGGAACTACCACAGACCCTGTAAAAAAAGCTATGGAACTTCTTCCTTACGGTCCTGTACTGTTTATAGATACGGCAGGGCTTGATGATGTAGGAGTGCTGGGAGAACTTAGAAAAAACAGGGCAAAGGAAATGTTCACTCAGATAGATTTTGCTATAATCGTTCATGATATAAACGACATAGATAAAGAGTTCGAGGCAGAACTGATACGAGAATTTAAAAGATTTTCAGTTTCATATATGATAGTTATAAATAAACTTGATACAGCTGATGAAGATAGAAAAAATCAAGTGAAAAAAACTTATCCTGAGGCTTTTTTCTTATCTACTTCCAAAAGAGAAGATGTCCTCGATTTTAAAAAAGTTCTCATTGATAAGCTATCAAAGAAAATGGAAGAAGAAACGATAATAGGAGACTTACTGCCTTATGGCAGTCATGTTATCTTAGTCGTTCCCATAGACGCAGAAGCTCCTAAAGGAAGAATCATTCTTCCCCAAGTTCAGCTTATAAGAGATGCTCTTGACCATGGGATAATTTGTCATATAGTCAGAGATACAGAGCTTTCTGATACTTTGTCAAAACTCGATAAAGTCGATTTGGTAGTTACCGACTCTCAGGCATTTAAAGAAGTGTCTGAAATAGTTCCGGAAAATATACCACTAACCAGTTTTTCTATATTGTTTGCCAGACAAAAAGGAGATTTAAAAACTTTCTACGATGGAATAAACGTAATAGAAAATCTTCCTCCCGATGCCAAGATATTGATGGCTGAGATATGTACACATAACACCTCACATGAAGATATAGGAAGATATAAAATCCCTGCCCTGCTGAAAAGAAATCTGGGAAACTCTCTCAGATTTGAATTTTTTCAAGGCAACGAATATCCACAAGATATATCAAGTTATGATCTTGTAGTTCATTGTGGAGGCTGTATGATGACAAAGAAACAAATGCATAACAGACTCAATCTTTTAAATCAAGCAGATGTTCCTATTACGAATTACGGAATACTGCTTGCTTGGGGCGCTAAGATTCTGGAAAGAGCTATGAAGCCTTTTAAGGACGAATTATAGTTTAAAATAGAAAACAGTTGTAATCCCAATCTGAAAATGATGTGTACCCTCATCCTTACCGGTTATCCGGTAAAAAGGGTACATATCAAAATTACAACTGTTTTTTGTTTCTTAATATTTTATTCCCTCTTTTAAAAATTCACCTTGGCTTAACTCTTGAAAAGCTTTTGTAAGCTCTTCTTTTGTATTCATTACTATAGGGCCACCCCAAGAAATAGGTTCATCAAGTCTAGTGGAACTTACAAATAAAACCTGAGCATTTTTGTCAGTGGATTTTATTTCTATTGAATCTCCCTGAGTCAGCTTTACAGCAGTTTTTTCCCTTACCGGTTCTCCGGCAATATACGCATCTCCAAGTAAAGTGAAAACAAGTATCGAACGATCTTTATCAGTATCAATCACTAAAGACGAATCAGGGTTTAAATGGATATCATAATAATCCAGTGGCAAATACTTACTTTTGTAACCTTCAGTTTCTTTATATTTTCCCGCTAAAAGCCTAAGTTTCCCACACTCTATTTCTATCTCAGAAATATCGGAATTTTTTATGCTTGTATATGCCGGAGGAACCATCTTGTCCTTTGCAGGAAGATTAAGCCATAACTGAACTCCAAGCATCCTTTCAGAAGCAGGAAGTTGTTCCTCATGCATTATTCCCGAACCGGCAGTCATCCATTGAACCTCTCCGTCACTTATAGTGTCTTCGTTTCCAAGACTGTCTTTATGTTTCATTTTTCCCTTATATACATAACTTATAGTTTCTATTCCTCTATGTGGATGTAATGGAAATCCTGCTATATAATCTTCAGGATTTACACTGTCAAATGAATCCATCATCAATATAGGGTCATACTCATCAGTAGTCTGATTTCCAAGTACCCTTACTAAACTTACCCCTGCTCCGTCTCTTGTTCTAAATCCTGTAACTTGATTCTTTATTTTCCTTTCCATAATATCAGGCCTCCGTCTTAAATATATTTTCATCTGTATTTATATCCTTATGATAACTTTCCTAATCAGCCTTGATATTCCTTATGATAATGCTTTACACACAAACAGGTAAGCATTACAATACAGGTTCAGATCCTTTTACTATGGTCAAATAAAGTAATAGACTTTATGCTATTATCATTCACGAAAGTTTTATCCAATTCTTTACGAAATATTTTTAAAGCAGAAACACTCCTAATATACCGAGCATTACGGAAAAAACAACGAGCAGCTTAGAAATCAATTCCCTGTTTTTCTGTCTACTGCAAATCTGAACCATCATGGCAGATGCTCCGAGTGCTCCGAAGCCCCATGCTAAAAGCTGCATAATAATGTCCTTTGTTGGAATCATAAACGCACTTATTCCAGCCAAAATCATTCCCCAAATTGACATAACATAAAATAATATGCGATTTACTTTTTTATTTTTGATGACGAACATCAAAACCAAGCCAAGAACACTGACTGCACTGAGAATAATAAACGCAAGTATAATTCCCTCTATCGTCTTTTCTGTCAAAACTCTTCCTTTCCGCCCTGCCTAAGTCTGCAACAAATCAAGCAGAACATTTTCAATTTTTTTAAACGGTTTTAATCTTTGTAAGAGCGATGCAAATATCAAAATTTTCTTTATTTTGCGTTATTTCAACATTTCCACCATAAAAACCCACAATCTGTCGGATATTTCCAAGACCTATATGATGTCTGTCTATATTATCCTGCCTTTCTCCGGTCGTGTTTTGCTGTGCAATGATAACATATCCGCTTTCTTCATAAATTTGAAGTGTCACTTCCTGAGATACGTCCGCATATTTCTCTACATTAGAAGACAGATTATCAAAAATCCTTCTAAGCTCATGTATATCTATCTCTATAGAAAATTCCGGGCAATTTTCCATATCGACTTTACAGTGAAATTTTTCTTCCAAAAGCTCGAGCCACTCCTCTGTGAGCTGTTTCATCAAAAATTTCCCGTTTTCTATATATTCAACCTTACGCTCGCTGTCCTCCAGTAATCTGTCTGTCAGCTCCTTCATTTGCAATTCCTTTTTATACATCATATCGAGATATTCATTCATTTCCTCCTGTGCAAACTCTCTTTTTTCCTTAAGGTATTGAGTGTATGATAACATAGATGTCAGAGGAGTTCGAATATCATGTGAAAGAGCACGGATCAAACGATTCCTGTCCTCCGACATTTGTTTTTCCCTTTCCAGCAATTTTCTTTCCGTTTCGCAAAGATAGTTAATGCTCTGGGCAAGTTCTGAAAGTTCATCATTTCCCTCAACAAGAACTTTATAATCCATACGATGTATACGAAGTGCTTCAACTCCTCGAATAATCTCTCTAAGATAGGAAACCTTTTGTCCTAGAAGTACCGAAAACAAAATAACAAAAAATAAAGACGCAGCTAAAAGACTGATGCTTCGAATCCATACAGAAATAGCTTCCAATTCACTTTTATATGAAGATGGATATATTTTTTCAAAATAGATTTCTGCAAGCGACGATGCTGTGAGGTATAAAAAACCGAAGAGAAACACACTTATTGCAAAAGCTATTCCCAAAAATCCTAAAATTTCGTGGGAAAACCGCTCTCTTTCTATTCCTTCTTTAATCGGTTTATTCGACATAATATCCTCTTCCCCACGCTGTCTTGATATATTTTGAGTTTCTTGAACTGTCTCCGAGCTTCTTTCGAATATTTTTAATATGAACCATAATCGCACTATCTCCGACAGCATCATCGCACCAAATACTTTGATAGATATTTTCTAGCGAATAAATTTTCTTTTTGTGTGTAACAAAAAGTTGCAAAATTTTAAACTCCGTATAGGTTAACAAAATAACCTCCTGCCCTCTTATAATCGATTGATTGTCCAAGTCGAGAAATACGTCCTGAAATGCAATTTTGTTACTTTGCGTTTGTATCGTTTCTTCATTTTTTTTTCTATTTCGACGTAGCACGGCTTTGATTCGCATCAAAAACTCTATATTTGAAAACGGCTTTACGATATAATCATCAGCTCCTGCAGAAAAACCTATTACCTTGTCCGACTCAGACGAGTAAGCAGTCAGAAAAATAATAGGTATATCAAAATTCTCTCTGATTTGTACCGCAGCCATTATTCCTGTCAATTCAGGCATATTTATATCAAGTACAGCAAGTTCTATAGAGGAAGTACAAAGCCTTACAGCTTCCCTCCCGTTTTCTGCCTCAATTACCTCATAGCCCTCGGCAGTCAAAAGCAACCTTAATATGTCACGGATTTCCTTTTCATCATCAGCAATCAGTACACAGCTTTTGTTATTTTCCATTTCTTCACCTCTGCGGATATTTTACCACAAAGGCAAAGTTTGCGCCAACGTCAAATCATTTTAATATAAGTACGCAAGAATACCAAGACCGATTACATCTGCAATCGCATGAGATAAAAAAAACGGATACAAGTTCTTACGCTTAGTTTTTTCATACACAAAATAGTAAATTATTCCGAGCAGTCCCAGTCCGACAGCCGATACAATACCTTGATATGTATGAAAGGATATCCTTACAAGCAGAGAAAACAAAAAGGCATATTTCACTTTTTTCGGTAAAACACATAGACACATTCCTAAAAAATAGATCTCTTCATATACACCGTTTAGCATAGCAAACAATATCGTTGTATAATTGATCTGTGCAAGCATCGGATTAACGGATGCCAGCATTGCCATCGGTCTTGGCGACGTAAATATGCCCGTTGTCATAAAATAAATATCAAGAGCCAAAGCAGCTATGACAAACAGGAAAATCCCAAAGCCTGTCGACTTTAATGTGATTTTTACATTCCACTGTGAAAAATCAAAATTTCTAAGTCTCAAGTATATTATTGCAATAAGCAGTAACATACCCTGTGATATCAAGGCTTTAATATTATCCGCAGCTGTAAATTCGACAAAGTCCGCCATCGCCCGATTCTCGAGCGACAGCCACATAAATGTCGATTGATAAATAGCTTGTCCGAACATAATGACGGTAAGCAATAATATATCCCACCATTTCAATTCCTTAAGCATTTGTTTTCCTCTAAGTGTCTCTACTATTCTCATTACTATCTCCTGTTATTCTTGCGATTTTTGCTTTCGTTTGCACTACCAAACACGCAAACGTTCCTCAGGCTTCACATACATAGGATCCCCCTCTTTTACATCAAAATCTTTATAAAACTCATCGAGCTGATTTATAATATTGTTTACTCTATATTTTGCAGGAGGATGCTCATCTGTAATATTTTCTATAGCAAATTCCTCTGTTGATACTTCACGCCATACCTTTCCATAGGCTTCAAAAACTTTTTTCGTATCGTAGCCCTTTTGTTTTGCAATATCCAGTGCTACAGTCAATCCTCCCAAGTCAGCAATTATTTCTCCTGTGGAAATCTCTCCGTTTACATAGTATCCCGGAGCCACTTCTAACTTTGAATAAATATCAGCAGCCTGCTGTACCTTCTTTTGAAATTTGTCAAGATCTTCTTGCTTCCACCAGTTTACCAAATTACCGTTTTCGTCAAACTGAGAGCCCGCTTTGTCAAATGCGTGTGAAATTTCGTGGCCTATAACTGCTCCTATTCCTCCAAGATTTACTTCAGGATCAGCGTCAGGATCATAAAACGGTGCCTGTAATATCCCCGCAGGAAATACTATCTCGTTGTTACTAGGACTGTAATATGCGTTGACCATATATGCAGGCATACCGAACGTGGTTTTATCTACAGGCTTACCAAGATTCGCAAATTCTTTTTGAAGATTTAATGTTTGAATTTCTTCAACATTGGAAAACAAAGTTCCACCGTCCACTTTTGACTTGATATTCAATTTCGAATAATCCTCCCATTTATCAGGATATCCGATCTTTACAATCATCGTGTCCAATTTCTTGAGTGCTCGCAATTTTGTTTCTTCAGACATCCAATCAGTCGCCTTAATTCGCTTTGCGTAAGTCGCTTTTAATTCATCTACCATTGCAAGAATATCTGCTTTTGATTCCTCTGAAAAATGATTTTTTACATATACCTTACCAATCATATCTGAAAAATTTGTTTCTATTGCTGAAAAAGCAACCTCTTCTTGAGTAGGAATTTCTACTGCTCCGTTAGATACCCCGTCATACTTTGCTCTTGCCTTTATAAGATCTTCAGATAGATATTCTGCATACTTTTCGATAAGATGATATTGAAGCTGTGCTTTTAAAGCTTCCAGATTTTTTCCCTCATACAGCTCGCTTGCTTTTACAAGTGCTTCAGGCTCTGTTACTATAACCGACTGCTCATTACTTGCCTTTAATAATTTCGCTGTTTCCAAAATCGGCAATCTGGGAGCAAGTGCCTTTACTTCATCCCAACTTTTAAGATTATACTTTCCTTCAAAATCGTTTAAATCTTCTTTCGGTCGCTGTACAGATGCCATTTCTCTTTCAAGCTCAAACAACAACTTAGCTTTTTGAGATGCAACTTCAGGTACATCTCCCGCAAGCACGAATACCTCGCTTAGATATTCCTTAAACGCCTGCTGTTTCTTTACGGAAAATTCATCTGTTCCTTCAAAATTTTCCTTTGAAAAGCTCAGTTCCTGCGGATCGATATAAAGTGAATTCTTTGCACTGTTTTTAAAATCCTGACTCACACTCATTTTAAAAAGTGTATGCACATTTTTGCCATACATCGCTACAGTCAGTTTACTCAGTTCATCAATACTCGATGCTTTTTTTATATCATCAAGGTAAGGCTTTATCGGGTTTAGTCCCAACGTATTTCTCATTTCAAAATCCTTAGCCAGACGATAAAAATCAATCAACTTTTTTTCGTCACTTCCTGCTTTAAGACTGTCATAATCAGCATCAAGTTGTTCTAACATTTGTCTGATACTATCATTTGTCTTATCTGTAAGCTGACTTAAATTATCAACCATCGATTCATTTTCTTTAAGCTTTGTTTCCTTTAACCACTGTTTATTGATGTATGCATAAAAATCAGTCTTAGGCGTTGCTTCTACATCCACACTTGCAGCAGAAACACCCGTGTTTGCCGTACCGCAAGCGGTAAGTAGCACCACACATAAAATCGAAATGAACAAAATCTTAATTTTTTTTCTCATAACCTTCTCCTTATATTATTTTTTACTTTCGGCAATTTTTTATCCTTGCCGCTTCTTTATTTTCATTGTACTTTTAAATTATAAAAAATAATTTAAAGTAATTCTAAATTTTTCTGAAGAAAGACTTCACAATTATTAAAATAAAAAAATGATGTGAGCAATCCATCTCACATACTAATTTAACAAAAATCCATTTTTTGAATTTTTACACTACCCCTTAATCATAAGTTTTATATAATTTTTTGATGCTTTTATCGCACCCAAACCTATTCTTATCACATTCATAAAACCGAATTTTTTGAGCATCTTCGTATTTCCGTTTATAAATAAATTTACATACAGATATGTTATCATCAGTTCGTAATAATATCTTCTTACACTTATTTTAGACGGTTTTATAATAAGCTGTCCAAAACTCCACTTTTCATAATCTGTAACACTAAATAACAGTCTGTCTTTGTATTCTTCATATAAAGGCAGGTTCGGGAACGGAGTAAGCGGGTTTATAGTTGTTATTTGAGGTCTTATTTTTTTAATATAGGCTCTAAAGCTTTTAAAATCAGCTTTATTCCAATCAGGATGAGCCATAAACGATGCCCATACATCTATATCACATTCGTTTAATATATTTGATGCTCTGAAGTTTTCATCAGAAGTAACTTTTTTATTATAGTTATCAAGTTCTTCATCCTTAAAAGTTTCATATCCTATGAGGATGGCTCTAAGTCCCAGACTTGCAAATTCTTTCAGTAAATCCTGATTTTTTATCACTCCTTTTACAGAGCCGTAAACTATATAATTCTTTTTAAGATTAAGTTCTTTGACGATATCAAGAAAACTGATGAGTTTTTCTCTGCTAGACAAAAAATCGTTATCTATGAACATTATTGTAGGTTCAGTTATAGCTTTAAGGTCAGCTATAGTTATATCCTTATCTATCTGAATTTCTTTGTATCCCTCTATCCTCCATCTGAGACAGAAATTACATCTGTTTTCACAGCCTAATCCATATTCCATAATCGCTGACGGTCTATACCCGAAATAGGAATAATGTTCTCTATACTTTAAACTGCTGTTCCTGTTTGGAAGAATATATTCATTTTTTCCCTTTGGAAAGCTGTCCTTAAATCCATTTTCCCTTTGATATACTCCCTCGATATTTTTATCATTATTTAAAAATTTGATAAGATTGTCTTTAGTAGTATAGTTAAATACATAGTCTATACTCGGCACAAAAAAACTTTCAGGTCCTAAAAATGCCTGTGTGCCACCTACAAAGGTTATTATTTTGTCATTACATTTCTTTATTTTATCACTTAATTCTATTACCTTTGGTACATCTATGCAAAGGCTTGTGATTCCTATTCTATCAGGCTCAAATTCCAAGATTTTTTCTTCTATAGAAAGACTTTCTACCATCATATCAAAAATCTCTACAGTGTGATGTTTTTTCAAAAACCGAATAAATCATTTCTAATCCCAGCGGTTCGGAAAACATAAAATTACTTAAAGTTATTGCCTGCTTTATTCTAGGTGGTCTGACAAGTAGAATTTTCATAAGATTCTCCTAAAATATATTTGGTGTTACCCTGCTTTTTATCTGTTTTCTATAATAGAGATTGACAACGGTATTAAACAGATATTTAAATGGTGTTTTAAAGATTTCTCTTCTTAAAATATTTCTTTTTATTATAGATTTAAATGTAAAAAGGTTTTCGTAAAGTTCCCAATATGCTACCGTAAGCTCATGTGAACTCATATTTTTAGGTGTATATACTGCACTTGTTCCGTCATAAGAATAAATATCTTTATTTTCAAGTCTTCCCGATTTTTCTATCTGCTGAAAAAATCTCGTTCCCGGAAAAGGAGTGAGTATATAAAATCTAGGCACTGAAATTTTATTTTTCTCTATGAAATCTTTGGTTTTTCTTATAGATTCAAGAGTATCTCCCTCAGCTCCTACTACCATCTCGGTCGATACATCTATCCCATGATTTCTTATATTTTGGATTAGATAATCGTAGTCATCAGGAGTAGCCCAGCTTTTGTCCATTGCCTCAAGGCTTTCTTTGGTAATGCTCTCCAGCCCGAAACTTAAAGTTTGACATCCGCTTTTATAGAGTTTTTTAAGTAATTCATAATCGTGACCTATAGTAATTTCGCATTGACTCATCCATTTTATATTTAGCTCTATAAAAGTATCCAGCAGTTTATGAAGATAGGTTTTATCAGAAAAAATATTATCATCAAGCAACAAGATTTTTTTGAATCCTAAATCCTTAATCTGCTTTATATCCCTTATAACTTCTTCTATCGGTCTTTTTATATACCTACCTTTGTAAAGGCAGGATACAGAACAAAAACTACAAGAATTAGGACAGCCTCTTCCTGCCTGAACAGGTAAAAAATCTCCTATTTTTTTTCCTTTCAATAAGTCAAATCTTGGCATAGGAGTAGAAAAATATCCGTTTGGAAGTGGTTTTTCATAGAATTTTTTAAGTTTTCCGTTACAATAATCTGTCAGAACCTCTTCCCATATCAGCTCTGCATCTCCTACCACCACACTGTCACAATACTTAGATGCTTCCTGTGGCATTATGCTTGCCATATAGCCTCCGAGTATCACTTTTTTTCCACTTTTTTTAAATTCTTTTGCTAAGTCTATAGACCTTATTACCCCATGCCCCATAGTGCTTATGCCTACAAGGTCTGCCTCCGTATCAAAAGGTATATCTTCTATTACTTCATATATCAGTTCTACTTCCCAATCTTTAGGGGTAAGGCTTGCAAGAAGTGGCAGTGACAGACCTACAAAATAAAGTCTGGATTTTTTAACTACAGTTTTGTCTTTTTGATATGGACTTGGCTGTATCAGTAATAATTTTTTCATATCAACCTCTTATTATCTTTGATAAATACTGTAAGCTTACTCTTTGACTTCCTTTTAGCATTTTTAGATTTTCTTTAAGACCATATTTTTTTAGAAGTCTAATCGAATTTTTCGGTCTCATCACGACCCTATAATAGCTTAAAAGTATCTGTATATAAAATTCTCTCACAGTCAAATGCTTAGGTTTAAGTATCACGTGAGCCATATCAAACATTTCATAGTTTTCTCTGTCTACCAATAATTTTTTCTCATAATCTCCAAATATCTCAGTTCCAGGTATAGGCGTAAGAGGTTGTAAGTTTACAAAAGTTATCTTCATATCCCTCAGCCAATTTGTGAGATTTTTAAAGTCCTGTTTATCAAAATCCATCGGAAGAATCAGAGTTGCATAGAGTTCTATATCCAGCTCCCTCAAAATTTTAATACAATCTTCATTTATCTGAACAGTCGTCTTTTTATTATATGTATCTAAATCAGTTTTTCTTATCGACTCTATTCCTACTATAACTGCCCTAAGTCCTACTTTTTTCAGCTCATTCATCAACTCTTTGTTATTTGCTATAAAATCTGCTCTTCCGTACACCAAATATTTTTTCTCTATATTATTTTCTTTCAGTAGCTTTATAAACTTGTTTAATCTGTCTACATCGTAAAGAAAATCATCATCTACTATATATATTTCCGTTTCAGGTATTTTCGATATTTCAGATACCACATCTTCTATATTTCTGGAGTAATATTTGCCTGAAGTTATTTCCTTACAAAAACAAAAACTGCAATTATATGGACAGCCATATGAGGTTTTAACGAGGGCACAAGGATTATGAAACATATAGTAATAGCTTTTCTTGTAGTTTTTTACAGAGTCTCTGTCAGGGTATTTGTAGGAATAGTTATAAGGTTTACTTTCGATAGCTTTGATTCTTTCATCTATCACAGTGTTGTCTTGATTTTTCAATATACCGTCTATTACTTCATTAAAACTGTCTATTCCGTTTTTTCTGAATATAAAGTCTATATTTTTATCCAGAAAATCATCTCCGACTACTTCTGCATGAACTCCCCCTACTGCCGTTTTTGCTTTCGGATTATATTGTTTTACTCTGTGTGCCATCTGTTTTATGATTTTCACATGAGTTATATATCCTGTAAACGCCACAAAATCAGGATTTTCTTCTCGCAGTATACGTTCGAAAGATTTTTTCTCAAGTATAAAGTCATAAATTTTAATACTAACTTCATCTGCTACATCTTCAGGAAGATTTGAGACCAAGTATTCTAACTCCAAAGGTTCACAAATCATAACATGCTGAAGTCCTATCGTTTCTTTATCAGGTTTTGGTCTAATAAGTAAAACTTTCATTTATTCGCCTTTCTAAGAGAGTATACTGCAATAGTCGGCATATAGAATCTCAGTTTTATCACATCTCTTTTTTCAATTTCAAAATAATCTACAATTAAATTTTTGAATTCTTTATCACTTGGATAAGACGCAGGTCCTGTGGTTAGCTTTACAAATAAAAGTATGAGCTTATCAATCAAAGTATCTCCACTTGCAAAAGCAAAAATAGCTCTTGCCTCATCTTTCAATAGCTCATACATCTGCTTTATAGCCTCACGTTTTGAGCTATAATACGGAAGTGAATGTGTGCAGGTGATCATATCAAATACTTCATCAATAGTATTTAATTCACTTACATCCAGATGATAATGAGTTACTGCTGGATTTTTTTCTTTGGATATTTCTATCATTTTTTCTGAAAAATCCAACCCATACCTTTTTATATTGTTCATATCTTTAATTTCATAAAGCAGTTCTCCCGCTCCGCATCCTATATCTAACAGCTTAATTTCTTCTCTTATTTCAAATTCTTCTATAAGCCTCTTAACTTTATTTCTGGTAGGTCTAAGCGAATATTTTTGTACCCACAATTTATGATAATGCTTTGCCCAAAAATCCCAAATTTTACTTTTCATAATTTCCTCTTATCATTTTTCTAATCCTCTTAGACTTAATCAACCTTATATGGCAAAGATAAAACAAAGTGTAAAACAACCATTTTGGAAGTTTTGGCTTAATTACTAAATGAAGAAAATCGAATTTTCTCGGATCGGTTTCTATTATCTCATTTTTTCTTAATTCGTAGTCAGATGTTCCTTTTAAAGGAGTCATTATTGAAATTGTATATAAACTTAAGTCCAGCATTTTAATATATTTATAAAGTCTTAAAAAATCTTTGATCCCATATAGTGCATCCACAATAAATAAAGCTGTAAGCTGTATTTTCTCTTTTTTTAAAATATTCACAGCTTTTTCATAGATATTCGCAGTCTGCCCTTTATTATATTCACTCAATGTATTTTCATTCGGTGATTCAAATCCTACTATAACTTCATCTATCCCCAAAGATTTAAGTTCACACATTAAATCTTCATTTTTAACTATAAAATCCGCTCTGAGGTATATAATTAAACTTTTATTTAAATATTTATTTTTTACATTAGAAATAAAATCAAGTGCATCATCTCTGGTTATGAAAAAACTGTCATCTACTATCCAAATATGCCTCACATCTATTTTACCGATTTCACTTACAAGGCTTTTATAGTCAGGTTTGATATAAACTTTATTATTCAAAAGCCTGCAATAACAAAAACTACAATTGTACGGGCAGCCATGACTTGATTTTACCAGAGCAACTTCCGGTTTATCAATATATCTTGTCTTTGATTTCATCTCATTAAATATTACTCTGTCAGGATATATATCCTCATTTTTAAACAAGATATCGTCTTGGCCCAAGTCCCAAGAGTTTGTTGCTTCGTCATAGATATCTATTCCTTTTTTTATAAAAAGGCTGCCATCAGTCATTTCTTTACTATATACTTCTTTTTTAATTATTTCTCCAGTTTCTTCTTCACAAGTTATTTCTTTGCGATTTACATCGTACCTGTCTATTATTTTTTTATCAATAAATCTTTTTATAAATTCTCTAAAAGTTTCCAAACTTTGCGAAAAATAAACATAGTCGATTCCACCGGTTCTGAACACTTCACGATTAAGCTGAGCGTGTACACCCGAAACCATAATTTTTACATTTTGATATATTTCTTTGTAAACTCTTGCTTTACTTATTATAAGCTTTTCGGCTACATTGTATCCTGTTAAAACTATCAAATCCGGAATAATTCCTTTAGGTTTATTTAACTTAAATTTATCATCTACGATATAAGAATTTACTTTTTCCTGCATCAATACAGTGTGAATATATAAGAGTTCAAGCGGTTCACTTACTATAGGCTCGAAGAGCGAAAATACCGTTTTTTCTCTTACTTTTTCCAGAAAGACTATCATCGATTTATTTACAACTCCTTGACATAGGCTACATAATTTTTACAAATCCCGTCCGCCCATTTATATCCGAAACTTCCGGACATCATATTATCTTTGAGTATCCACCCGGACTCAAAAGATTTATACCGTCCTTTTGTAAGCATAAAACAATAGTCAAACAAAGCCAAGATTGCTCCGTTTTTTTGTTCTGCTTTTATTACTCCCATCTCTACAATTTTGAATTTATCCATCTTACGATTAAAAATCTTGTTGTTAATTACCGTTTTCAGTCCTACCGTCTCTTTCTCACCCATCAGCTGATGAAAATCAGGATACCAGAGCATAAAACCGACCTCTATGTCGTCCTTTAATACAAATAAAAGATTTTCAGGCTTTAATAGCAGTTTGAAATCCTTAAAAAAATCCAACTCCTCTTTTTCTATTTTTTTATAGTAAAACGGATGATTTTCAAAAGCATCGTTGTTAATTTTAGTATAGATTTCAACCTCTTTTTCTATATTTTTAAAATCAGCTTTTCTAACTGAATATCTGGTTTTTAACTTTCCTCTTAATCTGTCATTTAGCAAAGTAAACTCATCTTCCATATTTTTATGGAAAGTTACCATATCAATAGCACTAAATCCATATTTTTCAAAATACTCGTGAATGAACTCATCATTGTGTGCCATACCGAAACTCTGAGGTTCTAAGTATGAATCCTTTAAAAATCCAAGACCGTAATTCACATGAATATTTAATGAAGCACAAATAAACCTCGTTTGCCATTTCTCGGCTATTTCTTCAGCCTTATCATATAAAAGTTTAAATCCCTCTAAACTATGCTCTTTAGATTCAAAAAAACTCATCTGCAAATATTCCTGCATCCTCAATGCTTTTGCCAGCACACAGCACATAATTACTTCGTCATCTTTCTTTATGAGCAAAGGTAACATCTTAATCGATTTACTCATAACAGAGGTTTCAAATAAAATTCTTTTTAGTAAACCTGAAAGGGAATCTCTTCTCAGTTTATGGTTATGGTACTGAGATATGTAAAAATTAAGAAAGTCCTTTTTTTCTTTTTTGGAATTTGCTATTATAATCTCCATAATTTTACCCTCCCTAATGCAGGTGTCTATGATGCACATCCGGTGTATGAGAATGTTTATGTGCCATTTTTTCATGTATATGCTCGTGACTATGCACTCCTATAAATTCTGAGGTATGACTATGTGTATGGTGACTGTCATCATGGCTATGTTTATGATTGTGGATTTCAAAAGTGTGTATATGTATATGCTCATGATCTTCAGTTATTAAAAAATAAGTTCCAATCAACATAATACCCATTGCAGTGAGAAATGACGCAGTAACAGCCTCATTTAACACTATCCAAGATATTATAACCCCTATAAAAGGAGCCGCAGCATAGTAAGCACTTGTTCTTGTCGCTCCCAGCTCCCTTTGTGCTGCAATATACATAAGTAAACTAATACCATATGCAATAAAACCTAAAAATAAAGCAATAAAAGCATATGCAGTATCTATTTTAATATCATTTGATATCCAAGCTATAAAAAATGCACCCAAGCCCGATCCCAGCCCTTTGATTACTACGATTTGTTCAGGATCTTTAATAGAAATCATTCTGGTGCAGTTATTTTCAAATCCCCAGCTAATACAAGCCAGCAAAACAAACACTGAACCTATAGAAAAAGTAAAACTGCTTATATCTTCAAAAGTCAGCACTACACTGGATAAGGTAATAAAAAAAATAGCTATCCACATACGTTTTCCTACAGCTTCCTTAAAAACAAATAGCGATATCATCGCAGTTACCACTATTTCAAAATTATTTAACAAGGAAGCGTTTGATGATGTAGTCTTTGTCAATCCTATCATCAAAAATATAGGAGCTAGAATATCTAATATAATCATTCCTATAATATATGGCATCTCTTTTTTTGACAAACTTGCTTCAATATTTTGAAATTTAGATAATCTTTTTATGATTTTCAGAATTAGCATACCAACTCCTGCTCCCAGGTATAGCATAGATGCCATAACTGTTGGGCTTAGCTTTTCCAACAACAGTTTTGATGCCGGTGAACTCAAACCGTATAAAGATGCAGCTATTATTGCTAACATCACATATTTTGCATTTGTAATTTGTTTCATCACCTCAAACCACTCCATTAAATATATTTTTATAAACTCGTTTTGATCAAAGTTTTGCAATACATATAGTATCAGTACCGTTATTAAATAAAAAAGTGCAAATACCCTACACCATTAAAACGATATTTTAGTATCTACACTTTCTCACAATTATTCAGTTTTTTAATTCAATCAGTTAAAAGCTACTTAACTGTAGTAAATAACTACTATTTACTATTGTAGCATCAATTTTTCTAACTTCAGCGGTTCTATATACTCTCCATTCATATAAGCTCTCATATTCCCGCCTGAAATTTCGTCTATCAAAGCTATATGGTTATCTTCTCCTGTTCTCCCAAATTCAAACTTGATGTCATACAGTTCCAGATTTTTCTTAGCCAGTTCATCTTTAACTACTTTTGCAATCTTTTTCGTAAGTTCTGTAAGTATCTTATATTCTTCTTTAGTCATAATTCCAAGCATTTCTAAAGCTTCGTCTGTTATTAACGGGTCATTTCTTTCATCGTCTTTTAAAGTTACTTCCACATAGGCATCTAATTCCTGAGCTTCGTCTACATACCTTCCATATCTTCTTAAGAAACTTCCTACAGCTCTGTATCTGCATATAACCTCTGCACCTTTTCCAAATACCTTTGCCGGAAGTACAGTCATAGTTGAATTATCTATGTCCGCATCTACATAATGTGTTGGTATACCCATTTCGTTTAGCTTTTCAAAGAAGAATTTAGTAAGTCTAAGTCCTGCTTTCCCTGCTCCCTCAATAGTAAGTCCTACCGTGTTTGCACCCGGATCAAAAACACCGTCTGTCCCTGTAACATCATCTTTAAACTTTAAAAGATAGTTTCCATTTTCCAATTCATAAACGTCCTTAGTTTTTCCTGAGTAGACAATTTTCATCGTTTAGTTTCTCCTTTTGTTTTTAGATTTAGTATGACCCTAAATTATAAATAAAAGATAATAATTATTTTAATACCATATAAAACCACTGTAAAGCATAAGTTTATAAATTGGCTATAAAATTTTTACGACTTGGTCCAATGCCCTTTATTATTGAATTTAGATATATAAAGCAACTCGTCAGCTTTATTTAACAATTCTTCATAATCTGTAGGCCACTCTTCTATCCATTCCAACCCTGCTGACATTCCTATGCTGTAAGTTTTTCCGTCAGGAAGGTTAAGTGCGGTTCCTTTTACGTATTCAAAGAACTCATCCATACAATCCTCTATTTCTTTCTTACTGTTAAATCCATAAAGCAACAATATAAACTCATCTCCGGAACGTCTTCCAAGCAACATTTTATTTCTTTGTGTTATAATACCCAACTTTTGTACAGCCTCTTTTATATATATATCCCCCCACTTATGCCCGTAGGTGTCATTCATAGTTTTAAGGTTATCCAAGTCAAACATCACTAGTGCAGCACATTTTAGTGGATGTTTTTTTAATAACTGCTCCATATAGGTTTTGAATGACTGTCTATTTAAAAGTCTGGTGAGTGGATCTATATCTCTATCTCTTTGTATTTTAAACTTTTCTTTTAGTTCTTCAGTGATATCTTGGATTACACCTATACTTGCACCTGAAAACTCCTTAATCTTTAGTTTTACCCATCTAGGATTTTCTTCCCCTATCTTATAAACATCCTCTTCATTTTCCAGAGGATTATTTACCAGTTCATTTAATCCGTTAATAAAAGTTTCTTTACTTTTATCATTTAGACCTAAAATAGTATAAAATTTTTCCGTTGCAAAAACATCATTACTATCGTTTTTTATTTCAAATGCAGCTATTGGCAAATCAAGAAGTGAAATTACCTCAGTCAGCTTAGATGCATATTTTACTCTTTCTTTACTTGCTTCTTGCATTTCTTTTGCAAGAATATCCACTTCTAAAATGCCTGTGGGTTCTATTACTAAAATTTCATTTTTATCACTTTCTCTTATTTTATCAGAAAGATTTATAACAGGTTTTGAAAATTTATAGCTGAAATATCCGCTTCCCAATATCCCTGCTATTAAAGCTATAATAAATCCGCTTATAAGTATGGTTTGCACTCTGTACAAATACGAAAAAAGCTCTTTATCTCTCATAAATCCAAGCAAATACCATGACTCATTTTCAAAAGGCGTATTCCGGTTATAAAGTTCAAGTTCATGTACGGCAAAATAAATATCATATTCAGCATTATGGTTTAAAAGCTTATAAATTTTAAACTCTTCATTTTCAGTTTCTATATCAAAAGGTTCATTTTCCGGCAAATACTTTCTTTGAATAGAATTAACTATTACAGATGGAACAGGCTTAGCATCTGCCATATCTCTATGAGTTATGATATATCCTAAAGACTCTTTTGACCCCGAATCTGTAGCAGGAAGCATTCTCATCATATGGTTAATCGTAGTTTCTATACCTATTATTCCCTTTAAATTATCATCTTCGTCAAATATAGGCATAGAGTACGTCATTATCTGCAAATCGTTTTCAAACAATTTAAAAGGTTTACTCCAATAACCTAAAAGCTTAGGATCTTTTGACAAATCGGCAATACCAAGCGGTTTTTTTATAAAATCTTGATTGTTATCATTAAGTCTTAAATTATAACTCCAATTCTGATCCAGCGAAATCTGAAGTTTAGTTGCTATATCGGAAGGACCTACCATAAGATATAAATCTTTAAAAGAAGCATTGTCATACATAGGATCATAATCTCTAAAATAAAGTCCTGAAACATCAGTGTCATTTTCATCATCTATAAGCATAACAAATATACCTGTCGTCTTTGTATTCCTGAGCATTTCTATCATATCTGGCGACAAATCCTCAAATAGCTGAGTATCTGTTTCATAATCTTTGGAAAGAACTCTTGATATTTTGACTAAGAAAGGCTCTACATTTGTCCATCTGTTTTTAATCTCAAGTTCTAAATACTCTCCTCTTCCTTGAACTTTACTGCTAAATGCCTCATAAGAGTTTAATTTTGTCTGTTTTAAAACCCCTCCACCTACCAAAACTGCTGTCAAAAATAAGGATTGTATCAAAATTATGGCAACCGAAAAAACAATTCCTTTATATAAAAATGAATTCTTTTGTAATAAAAAAGTCTTCTTCATAACAGTACCCTTATTCTTTTAAAATTTTATCAGCATTAGTAATAAACTCTTCATACCATGTTTCAAAACTTGATACACTCGTAAGTTCCTCTACCTCTTTCACCCTCTGAGCATAGCTGAGATTTTTTGAGTCTAAACGTTCTAAATCGGCTTTGACTTTTTCAGAAAAATTTTCTTGTAAAAATCTCCTCATTTCGTAACTTTTATCAAACGGCTTATAGCTATACAGTTTGTACGTTTCAAACATCTTGGCAGTAATTTTTATAGTAGCCTTTATAGCCTCATTGTCAATATTTTTTTCTTCAAGTGCATTTAGTAATACTTCTTCGCTTAAAGCTTCATTCTTTACCGGAAAATATCCTGTATTTATTGCAAATTCTATATTTTGCTTAGTATCTGTAAACCATTTTAAAAATTCTGCTGAAGCATATTCGTGGGCATAGTCACTCTTTGTCATACACATACCTGCACCTTGCTGGATAGCAACAGGTCTTCCATATTCAAAACGTGGAAAAGCTAAAATAAGAGGTTCTATCTGAATTATATCGTCCTGACTAAAGGTCACTTCTCTGGGAAAATACGATGCTGCTGTAGTCGAAGCTATATACGCAATTATTTTTCCTGTCCTTGCATCGTCAACAGAAAATCTACCTATTTTTGTAAAATATCTGTTCATGTATGGTATATAATAATTTTCCCATATCTTATATGCTATATCTTTAGATAGGTTAAACTTAACAGTTCCATCTTCGCTATAGGTATAAATTTCATTCCCAAGTTGTATAGATGCCTGCATTACATAGTTTGAACTTGAATCTATTCCTAAGAAGCTTTTTCCTGTTTTTTCGTAGTAAAGTTCTGCCACTTCAACAATGCCTTCCCATGTACGAAGTTTTTCATCATCTATAGAATTTTCATTGGCAAATTCTTCCCATAGAGTTTTATTTACAAAAAGATTTTCTGTAGATTTAGCGATAGGCAGTACATATAACCCTTCATCAAGCAAAAAATAACCCTCATACAAGAATTCTTTTCTGTATTCGCTTAATTCTTCAGGTGTAAAGTAAGCATCTAAGTTTACAAGTTTGTTATTTTTATAAACTGCATATG
This sequence comes from Acetoanaerobium sp., assembly GCA_041831635.1. Classification (GTDB taxonomy): domain Bacteria; phylum Bacillota; class Clostridia; order Peptostreptococcales; family Filifactoraceae; genus Acetoanaerobium. The sequence goes on from JBHASY010000064.1 coordinate 23,272, forward strand.
CTACATCAGGATAAGCAGCAAATAAATGAGGCATAGGATATGAGCCTAAAGATTGAAAAACAGAATTTTTGATAGACACAGATAATTGTTCTATATCTCCTTGACTTTGAGCATCTACAAATATCCCTTTTTCCATACCTACAGTTTCATTAAATTCCGATACTATATTATCAAAATTTTCTTTTATGCTACCGTTATAATAATGCCATAACACCACTGTAACAGGATTTTTGGGATCTAAAGGACTTTTTGTCTCTGTAGATTTTGATGTGCAAGAAACAAATGAAAAAACAATAGTTAAAATACAAAAAATACTAAGTATATTTTTACAAGTTTTCATAAGTTAACCCCCATAAAAATTACATACCCACGTTTTTCAAAATTAAAACCGTAATTCTTTTTTATATTAAAAGCAATTACGGTTTTGTGATTAGTATCTTTCTTTTATTTCTCTTTCTATCCTGCGCTGAGCATCTTTTTTTGCAAGAGATTCTCTTTTATCATAGTTTTTCTTCCCTTTAGCAAGAGCCAGCTGCACCTTTACCTTCCCACGCTTGAGATACATAGATAAAGGTATAAGAGAATAGCCTTTTTGAGTAGTTTCTCCTATCAGCTTCCTTATTTCCTGTTTATGAAGTAAAAGTTTTCTAACTCTAAGAGGATCTACATTAAAAATATTTCCCTGTTCATATGGACTTATATGCACTTGTTTTAAAAAAACTTCTCCATTATCAACACTTGCATAACCGTCTCCCAGATTTACTTTTCCTGCCCTTACAGACTTTACCTCTGTTCCTTTTAACTCTATTCCTGCCTCATAGGCTTCTATGATTTCGTAATTAAACCTTGCTTTTCGGTTGGTTGCTACAGTTTTAGAACCCTCCATTTATACCACCTTTATCTACTTTCTTTTAACCTCTTTGCCATTTCTTTAGCTATGCCTGCACATTTTTCCATATCTTCTATAGTAGGAGAACATTTAACTTCTACTACGTTTTCTATAAAGTCATATTGACAAGTCTCACCAAATTCTTTTAAGGCTTTAACCGCTCCACCGCTCCAACTGTATGAACCGAAAACTCCAAGAATATGATTTTGCATATTATTCATCTTAATTACATTCACAAGATTACTCATAAGTGGAAACAGACCGTTGTTATAAGTGCAACTTCCAAGAATCAAACCTTTGTACTTCCAAATTTCATTTATAATATGTGAATTATGAGTCTTTGACACGTCGAACATCTTCACATTTTTTATACCCTCTTCGGCAAGAACTCTAGCTATAGCCTCTGCCATAATGGAAGTGTTCCCGTACATAGTTCCATATACAATTACAACTCCGTCTTCAGTTTCAAACCTGCTCCACTTGTCATATAAAGAAACTATCTGTTCAGGCTTACTTCTCCACACAGGTCCATGAACAGGACATATCATGGAGATATCAAGTCCGCCGAGTTTCTTGATAGCTACCTGAACTTGCTTGCTGTG
>JBHASY010000065.1:0-3113 GCA_041831635.1 Acetoanaerobium sp.
ACGATGTTTCGCAGGGGGATGCAATTTTTATGGGGCAACCCGCTTCCCTTAATGTACAGTACTATAATATGGGAAAAAGTACGCTTAATAACCTTGTTATAACCGCAGAAGGAGATTTTGATTTTGCAAACCCTCCAAAAGTATTTGTGGGCAAATTCGATCCTGGCAAAAGTGAGTTCTACGATATGCAAATTGTTGCGACAAAAGTTGGAGAGGCAAAAGGTAAAGTAATTTTCACTTTTGAAGACGCAAATGGAAAGCAGATAAAGACTGAAAAAGAATTTACTATAACAGCAGAGGAATTTGTAGCGGAAGACCCGGGAGCAATAGCGGAAGAGCCTCAGAAAAAAGGTTTGGGACTTGGTGCTAAAATCGGGATAGGAGTTCTTGTTGCAGGAGCAACTACATTTACGATTTTGAAGATAAGAAAAAATAAAAAGAAAAAAATGGACAGCTTGAATATTGATAACGATTAGGCGGTGAATATGAATTTTAGTGATATTTTATTGATGGGGATAAAGAACCTGTTACGCCGAAAAGTAAGAAGTATACTTGCAATTGCAGGAGTTATAATAGGGACTGCGGCAATAACCGTGATGCTTTCTTTGGGTCTGGGACTTAGCGCAGGCTATGAAAATCAGATTCAAAACTGGGGAAATCTTCATATGATAGATGTCAGACCCGGTTTTGGAGAACCGGACCCATTGACGGGCAAAACAAAAGAGGCAAAGCTGGACGAAAAATCGCTCAAAGAACTTGAAAAAATACCAAATCTTACTGCTATAAGTCCAAAAGTGGAAACCCATATGAAAATTGCTGTAGGCAGGTATGTAAACCATGTAGGCGTAATAGGTCTCAAACCTGAAGTTTTTGAAAAATTCAACATGGATCTTCATAGCGGACGACATCTGGGCAAAAACGATAAGATGAGCGTAGTTTTTGGGTATGATGCGGCGATGAGTTTATATAATCCGAACGAAATAAGATATTATGAAGAACCGAAAGAAGGAGAAGAACCGAAATTACCTGTAGAAGTAGTAAATGCCAGAGTAAAACTCACTTCTGACGCTAACTACGGAGAAAGACGCAGGGAGCAGTCTATGGAAGAAAAAAAGCCTGACGGAACCCCGGTAAACTATACCATACACGAACTGAAAGGTATAGGAGTTTTAAAAGGTCAGAGCGATGAGTATACTTACTCGGTTATAATGAGATTGGAAGATGTACAGGAGATTATAAAACAAAATCAACGAGATAGAGGAGAGAACATAAGTACAAATCAACGAGATAGAGGGAATTATGAAAGTGCAACTGCTTATGTTGAAGACACGGTAAAGGTTAAAGAAGTTGTAAAAACTTTAAAAAATATGGGTTACCAAACTTTTTCTCTTGTAGATATGCTTGAAGAAGTAAAAAAAATGTCGAATATAATACAAGCTGTTCTTGGGGGAATAGGCGGAATTTCACTTCTTATAGCAGCTCTGGGCATAACAAATACAATGGTTATGTCAATTTATGAGCGAACAAAAGAAATCGGTATCATGAAAGTTATCGGTGCCAATATAAAGGATATAAGAAAATTGTTTTTGATAGAGGCGGCTGCAATCGGATTTTTCGGAGGGCTTGTAGGCTTGCTGATAAGTTACGGACTTTCGGCACTTGCGAATATTTTGCTTGGAAATTTCTTTCTTTCGGGAATGGGACTCGATGAGGGAACAAAGATTTCAATAATACCTTGGTATCTGTCGCTGGGAAGTCTTTCGTTCTCAACTGCAATAGGTATTATAGCAGGGTATATACCGGCAAACAGAGCGATGAAACTGTCGGCCCTCGAAAGTTTGAGAAATGAATAATATGTATTAGAAAAGCGTATTGTTAAGATAAATAATTTCGATAAGCAAAAGTATGGAATATATTGCGAAGAATTATATTATACGATAAAGTTAGCTTACGCTAGCTAGTGCGATGTTTATGTTATCGGAGAAAATGTATATTTTTATATTTAGAAAGTGAGGTTTTTATGAAAAAAATTATTAGTTTGACCTTGGCAATTTTGATAACAGCAACATCACAAATGAGTGCTTTCGCCGATGCCTCGAAAAGTTTGTTCGGAAAACAAACAACAGAGTATTCTATGGTAACCCCAAAATCAAATAGACATTATATACGACCGAGTATGAGTATGTAGGAAGTAAAAGTATTTATATTACTCCTGAGCAAGCTGAAAGAACTAGTTTATTTGATTCAATAATTTCGAATTGTGTTAATGTTATTCTTAATCTTGCTGTTTCTTCAATGGGAGCAGGTAAAGTTACTCAATTTGTGTCTACAGTTTTGGGTACGGTGTGGTCTTTTTCTCCACATTCTCCATATTACAGATCGGGAACATATCATATAGAGATAGAGAGAGTTAAACATTATAGAGTTGAAAGGCTTAGTGGTAAAAAGCATCTTCAAAGAACAGGTTATAAGTATAGTGTTACTTTCAGGGGTGAGACAAAAGAAAGTATTTATTGGCTTAGATAAGTCAGGAGTTTTCTATCATGCGTAATCTTAGAAAGGTATATTTAATAGAATTGATTTTCTGCGTTTTTTCAATAGCAACCTTGTATTATTCTTATCTGAACGGTTTTTTTGAGCCGGCTCTATGGAGTTTGGTTTTTGGTTTCGTGTTGCTGGGATTTATTGAAAGTAAAATTCGGAAACCTTTAGAGGCTACCCATAAATCCGTTTTAGATGATGTGAGGCGCAAAGAAAGCAATCTTTTTATGGGAATAGGATTGCCTATATGTATCTTTCTGATTTTTTTGGATAAATTTTTGGGAGATGATGTTTTAAAACAAAATCCGTTTTTGGCATATTCTCATAAAATGCCTTATTATGTATATTTTTTTAGTGCTGCTGTTACTTCTATTACTTCGTATATACAAGTAGGTAAAATTCTTCGAAATGAAAAGTTAGAAGAATAGATTTTTCATAACAATTTAATAAATAATAAGGTTCGTAAACGGACGGTATAAATTGTGTAATGTGATAATGAGCAGATTTTAGACATTAGAGTAAACGAGTTTGTTTGTAGATGATTTTTAGAGGTAATACAAATATAAACTAAA
>JBHASY010000066.1:0-6882 GCA_041831635.1 Acetoanaerobium sp.
AATAGGCGGATTAAGGCTTGGCAAGTACATACATTTGATACCTCAACCTGTGATCGTGGGTTTTACGAACGGAATCGGTTTTTTGATATTCATAAAGATGATACCGTATTTTCAGACAGGACCTATGGTTGCCCTCGTGACTATAGGGATAATGCTTTTATTTCCTTTTGTGACGAAAAAAATTCCTGCCTCTTTAGTTGCACTCGTTGTAGGGACAATTGTAGGGATATATTTATTTCCGGGCGGAGAACTTGTCGGAGCTATTCCTAGCGGTCTTCCACAGTTTAAAATACCGTCATTTCCGGCAGATCAACTGGTAGATATAATCAGATCCGGAATAATCCTCGCTATGCTGGGATGTATAGAGTCACTGCTTGCGGCACTTGTAGTTGATGAGATGACGAAAACAAAACACCGTTCAAATAGGGAACTGATAGGACAAGGGATAGGAAATACCGTAGCAACATTGTTTGGTTCGCTTATCGGAACAGGTGCAATAGTAAGGTCTGCAGTAAATGTAAATGCAGGGGGACGAACCAGATTATCAGGAACACTGCACGGGGTTATATTGTTTGTGATTACGCTTAAGTTTGCACATTTGGCATCTCAGATACCACTTGCTGTACTGGGCGGAATACTGATGGGAACAGCTATAAAAATGGTAGAATACAGTGCAACGAAGAAGTTTACATATGCGTCTAAGCGTGCAGGAAGTGTCATAGTTATAACTACACTTCTTACTGTCTTTACAGATTTGGTAATAGCGGTTGCGGCAGGAACATTGTTATCTATGTTCTTGTTTGTCCTCAGCATGGGAGAAGTTTACTTAAAAAATTATCCGATTTCGTTAAAAGGGAACAAGAAAGTAGTTTCTTACACTATAGAGGGACCGCTGTTTTTTGGGGTTTCAAATGCCATTTCCAGTAAGCTGGAAATCGAGTCTGAGGACGCAGACATCATAGTTCTTAATCTGATGAATATGCCTGTACTGGACTCGACAGGTGCGATTGCCATTAAAAGTATAAAACAGTTGCTGGAGGGAAATGGGCAGACACTTATATTAGCAGGGGTAAAGGAACAGGCAGGAAAACTGCTTACTAAACTTGATGTAATAACATCTGAAGAGTTAGAGGTATCTTCTATGAGGATAAGAGAGGTTTTAAACCATATAGAACTCAATATTATAAATTCATAGTTTTGACGAAATTAAGGAACTGTTGAAAAACAGTTCTTTTTTATGGATTTAAATGATAATGCAAGGATAAAACCTCTCTTTTTCAGTAAAACCGATAGTCCTTGTTTACATTTACTATAGTATATTGTAAAAGAAGTATAGAACAGGATAGACTTGACATAGGATACTGTGGTAGGGTATATTTATATAGTAATAATAATTATTTCTTAATATAAAAATGGCAGAAAGTTCAGTGGAGGACTATACTATGTATTTAAATTATGTTGTATAGAAGAATTTGTCATTGATATGTCTTAACGGTTCATAGAATTATAATTGAGGTGATAAAATGTCTAAGAAAAATATTACATTAGGCATAGGAGGTATGACCTGTGCGGCCTGCTCGACAGTGATAGAGAAAACTTTAAACAAAAAAGAGTCTGTAGTGGCAAATGTAAATCTTGCTATGGAAAAAGCGACTATTGAGTTTGATGATGAGGTGTTTGATTTAAAGCAAATAGAAGAGGTTATTGAAAAGCTGGGATATACTGTTGAAAAAAGCAAGGTGATTTTGGAAGTGGACGGTATGACCTGTGCGGCCTGCTCAGGAATAATAGAAAGAATGGTAGGTAAACTGGATGGGGTATATTCGGTTTTTGTAAATCTTACCACTAACACAGCGCAGATTTGCTACAATGAAAAAATCATAACCATAGATGAAATTCAAAAGAAGATGGATAAACTGGGATATCCTTCAAGGCTTAAAGATGAAAATGATAAAGGTAAGGATAGAGAAAAAGATGATTTGGCAGCTAAGAAAACAAAGCTTATTACCTCAATAATACTATCGCTACCTCTTTTATATACTATGGTAGGGCATATGCCTTGGGAGACAAATCTTCCTATGCCTGATATTTTGATGAATCCTTGGTTTCAGATGGCGCTTGCTACACCTATTCAGTTCTTCATAGGATGGGATTTTTATGTAGGAGCGTATAAGGCACTTACAAATAAAAGTGCAAATATGGATGTGCTGATAGTGACAGGAACTTCGGCAGCATATTTTTACAGTATATATGAGGGAATTAAATCTATTATAGGAAATTACCACCCTCATCTGTATTTTGAAACAAGTGCTGTGCTTATAACTTTAGTTCTTCTAGGCAAATATATGGAGAGCAATGCCAAAGGAAGAACGAAAGAAGCTATCGAAAAACTCCTTAGTCTACAAGCCAAAGAGGCGACTGTGATAAGAGATGAAGAAGAAATAAAAGTCCCTCTCGAAGATGTAAAAAAAGGCGATGTAGTCATAGTGAAACCCGGAGAAAAAATCCCTGTCGACGGGATAGTGATTTCAGGAAACAGTTCTGTAGATGAGTCTATGCTCACAGGAGAGTCTATTCCTGTGGAAAAAAATGCAGGAGATGAAGTTATAGGTGCAACTATAAATAAAAACGGAAGCTTTACATTTGAGGCTACAAAGGTAGGAAAAGACACTGCTCTTGCGGGGATAATAAAGATAGTGGAAGAGGCACAAGGCTCTAAAGCACCTATCCAAAGAATGGCTGATAAGATATCGGGGATATTTGTTCCTGTAGTGGTGGCTATTGCTTTTGTTTCGTTTTTAGTTTGGTATTTTATAGCTGATAAGGGAAACTTTGCCCATGCTTTAGAGGTGGCTATTTCTGTACTTGTTATATCTTGCCCATGTTCATTAGGACTTGCGACACCTACTTCCATTATGGTGGGCACAGGAAAGGGAGCAGAAAACGGGATACTGTTCAAAGGCGGAGAATATTTGGAGACTACTCATAAAATAGACGCTGTGCTTTTAGATAAAACAGGTACAGTCACAAAAGGAAAGCCGGAAGTTACAGATTATTTTGAGTATGAAAACAATGTATTGACGTATATCATATCCGCAGAGGCAAAATCCGAGCATCCTTTAGCAGAGGCGATAGTTTCATATGGAGAAAGCAAAAGTGTAGATAAGCTGGAAGTAAGTGATTTTGAAGCAATTACAGGAAAAGGACTGCGTGCAAAGGTAAATGGCAAAGATGTGCTCATAGGAACCAGGATGCTTATGAAGATGTATGATGTAGACATAGACTCTGGTGAAGAAAAGTATTCTTTGCTCGAAAATGAGGGAAAGACAGTAATGTTTTCAGCTATAGACGGTAAGTTTTCGGCATATATTGCTGTAGCGGATACTATAAAGGAAAGTTCAAAGTCAGCAATAGAAAAGATGAAAAATCTTAAAATAGCGGTATATATGGTTACAGGAGATAATCAAAGAACTGCAAATGCGATTGCATCTCAAGTAGGTATAGAAAATGTTTATGCAGAGGTACTTCCGGAGCAAAAAGCCGGTGTAGTAAAGGATTTAAAGGACAAAGGTTACAAGGTGGCTATGGTAGGAGATGGAATAAACGATGCTCCGGCGCTTGCTTTTGCCGATATAGGGATGGCTATAGGAACAGGTTCTGACGTAGCTATAGAAACTGCTGACGTCACATTAGTCGGAGGAGATTTAGACCATATACCGAAAGCTATAGATTTAAGCAGAAAAACTATGAGAAATATAAGGCAAAATTTATTTTGGGCGTTGTTTTATAATATGATAGGAATTCCGATTGCCGCTATGGGATTTTTAGAACCTTGGGTAGCAGGGGTGGCGATGGCGTTTAGCAGTGTTTCTGTCGTAAGTAATGCACTTAGACTGAAAAAAGTAAGGCTATAAGGAGATGTGTTATGAAAGATAATAAAAGTGATGAAATATTGTCGGATAAAGTAGAAAAAAAACCTGTAGTTCCCAGAACTGAAGATGAAAGGGAAAAACTTCTCTCAAGGCTAAAGAAAATAGAAGGTCAGGTAAGAGGACTTCAAAAAATGGTAGAAGAAGAAAGGTACTGTATAGATATATTAGTTCAGGTATCAGCAGTAAATGCTGCTATTAAAAAAGTAGGAATGCAGGTTTTAAAAAGGCATACTACCTACTGTGTAGCAGATGCCGTTAAAAAAGACGACTCAGAAGAAAGCATAGATGAACTTATGAAAACTATAGAATTATTTCTGAAAATATAAAAAGAAAGACTCAGCTATATATTAAAGATGTAGCTGAGTCTTTCTTTTTTGCTAAAGGGAATGTATATTAAGAAAATTGCAGTCTGCCTTTGGTTGCTATCATACAAGCTTTGTACACTACCAAGGTAATTACCATATTCGTAAGTGAAGTAGGAATTACGATTGAAGTGAACAGCACCATAAACGGAGCGGGAAGACCTACTATAAACAGTGCGCTTGTAAGAAATACGGTGCCGCTGACAGCCGTACCTATAAGACCTATGATTGCCATTTTGATTTTATCATTTTTAAATGAAACCATTGCGTTAATCATATAATAAACTACGAGTGCCGTAATCATTTTATCTATAAAGTTAGGAATCTGACCACCTGGAAATGTAGTAGTAAGAGCGGTAATTATACCCCCTACGGCACCTGCCAAAAGTGCATTTTGTAGGTTAGGACAAATAACTATGCTTAAAAACATAAATGCGAGAAATAAATCAAATTTCATTCCGAATATTCCGGGTACGCTCGAGTGAAGTATAAATCCTATCGCTAAGAAAAGTGCAGTCAAAATCATATTTTTTGTTTTCATTGTAATTTCTCCTTTTAATATAAATTATTTTTAAATGATTTAAGTGTGATTTTGATAAGTATAATTTCCTTAAAGTTCACAACATCGTCTGCACCTCCTTTTAGTATAAATAAAAAAGACTGCTTACTCCCTGCAAAGGAGCAAACAGTCTGTGTTCGCGGTACCACCCTTTTTAAGATAGAAATTCTACCTCATCTCATACGGATACTAACATATCCTACCTCTGTAACGTGAGGACACGGTCAAAGCTACTACTGTTTCACTCGACATCTCATAGGTCCATTCATCTAAAACCGCCTGCCTTATCACACCACCCAAGACTCTCTGTAAAAGCTTCATTTAGATTACTACTCCTAATCGCTGATTTTCATATTAACTTTGCTATGAGTGTTATTATACTTGTTAAAAAAAATAATGCAAGTAGATTTTTTATAAAAATTAAATTTTATAAAAAACTAAAATTATAGTTTATAATCGGACAACAGTTTATTTGCCAGTTCAAATTTTTTGTTTTTATTTAGAAGTCTAATAAGAACTATAAAATCTCTGTCTGTAAGAAGAACATTCAGCTTATTAGTTTTATAAAGAAGTTTTTCCAGTGTATCAATAAAGTCAGTTTCGTTATCATAAATAAACTCGATTATTTTTTTATATGAAACTCTATCGTGATTTTCAAGAGCATAGGATAGTCCTATGTGTACGAACTCTTTAGCTTTACCGATATTTTTTAAATACAAATATGCAGTTGCCATATTTAGCGAAATGTCTGAAATGTATGGCGAAATATTTTTTTCGCAAAATAAAGATTTATCCAAGGCGGAAAGTTCTTTCTTAACACGTTCTTTACTGCCTTTTAGCATTAGTATTTTTATTTCGATAGAGCGTAGAAAGTCTTGTATTTCATCATCACTGCTTAGAAGCTGCTTTGTGGTGTTTAAAACCTCCGTTGCTTTTTTGTGGTCTTTTATTTCTATATAAAGCAGTGTCTTTAAAATGTTTGTATCTACGACTTTGGCTGTGTCAAAAGGGTTAATGGATTTGTCCAGCTGCTCCAGATAAATAAAAGACTCATCATAATTTTTGCTGTTATAACTTATAGACGCAAGTTTATGCCATATAGGAAGCATATATTGCATATTTTCAGAAAAGCAGTGAGCTTGAGCTATTTTACCTATTTGAAGTGCATCTGTAGTTCTTTCTAAATATGCACATAAGTCTACCAATCTATTTGCGATATTTAAAATTATCATTGGGTATTTGTCTATTTTAAGAGCGTTTTCAAAAGCCTTGATATAATATGAATATCCGGTCTGGATATCGTTGTTTTCCAGATAGTATTTTGCTATCAGTTCATATATATAGGTGTTTTGAGGTTGAAGATTCCATTTGCTCATGAATAAAGCTATCTCGTCTATTTTATCATTGGAAATTTTTTGATTGTTATACGTGGCTTTTTTTATATAATCCATATAGGATTTAGCTTTACTTTTTGCGTCGTAAATTCCGGAAATAAACAAATCTCTAAACTCGAGTTCTATGTCTATACCTCTGGCTTTGCACAGGTTATTCATATTTTTTACTAAAATTTCAGCATTACCTCTATTTAAGGTAGCACGGTTGTTTTCTATAAGGCTGATTAGATTTCTGGTTATATCATCAGCAGCGAGCTCGTGTTGTTTGAATCCGAGCTCTTTTCGTATTTTTTTTAAGATATCGCCCGGCGTTGTGGCAGTTATATTTTCCATAAAATTTACCTCTTTTATTTTATTTTTATTATATCCATTATATATAAAAAATTAGAAATATGTAAGAAAAAGACAAATATTTTGGTATAATATTAAATATGAGGATTTTTACTTAGGAGATGATATTTGTTGTCTAAGATTTTAAAAAAAATAAAAGACCCTGTTAGCTGTCTTACACATATGGCAGGGGCGATAGCATCTATAGCAGGACTTGTATTTTTGATTTTGCTCGCTGTAAAAGATGGAACACCATGGCATATAGTAGGATTTTCGATTTTCGGAGCGAGTTTGATTTTATTATA
>JBHASY010000067.1:0-25170 GCA_041831635.1 Acetoanaerobium sp.
GGCACTTGACGGCTCAAACGGGACAGGAAAAACCACCCTCTTTAAAATCATAACTAAAGAAATAGACTATGACTCGGGAGATATTTTTTATGCAAAGGATTTATCTATAGGATATCTGTCTCAGCACGTAGACATAGAAAATGAAAACACTCTGATCGAGGAAGTTCTCACTGTTTTTGAAGAAGTTATGATTTTAGAAAAAGAAATAAGAGTGCTGGAACATAATATAGCCAAAGCCGGTTCTTTAGAAGACTATGACAATCTGGACAAGCTGATGAAACAGTATGCAAAAAAAACCGACGAATTTACAAAGATAAACGGCTATGCGTACAATTCAGAGGCAAAAGGCATATTGATAGGTCTGGGATTTTCTCAAGAAGACTTGAACAAGAAGATAAGTATGCTTTCAGGAGGAGAAAAGACAAGGGTAATGCTTGGAAAATTACTTCTTAAAAAACCCGATATACTTCTTCTCGACGAGCCTACCAACCACCTTGATACAGAGTCTGTACAGTGGTTAGAAGCTTTTCTTCGTCAGTATAAAGGCACTATCTTCGTAATCTCCCACGACAGGTATTTCTTAGACCAGCTCACAAGTAGAACTTTTGAACTTTTTAACAAATCTATTCGCATATATAACGGAAACTATTCCTACTATGTCTCACAAAGAGAAATTCAGGCTGAACTGGACGAAAAAGCCTACGAAGAAAACCTTGCAGAAAGAAGACGCCAGCAAGAAGTCATAGACCGGCTTAAAGCCTTTGGCAGAGAGAAACAGGTCAAACGTGCCAGAAGCAGAGAGAAACTTTTGAATAAAATGGAAGTAGTAGAAAAACCGAACTATATGAAAAAACGAGCAAAGATTTCTTTTGAACCTTCGGTTAAAAGCGGTAAAGATGTGCTTAAAGCAAGAGATTTGAGTAAATCTTACGGACAAAGATGTCTATTTCAAAATGTGGATTTCGATATATACAGGGGAGAAAAGATCGCTCTAATCGGAGCAAACGGAGCAGGAAAATCCACTTTGTTCAATATTTTGCTCGGGATAGACAAAGATTTTGAGGGAAATATAAATTTCGGAACTAATGTATATCCTGTTTACTTCGACCAGAAAAGAGACGATTTAGACCACAGCAAATCAGTCCTTGAAGAAGTGTGGTCCGCCTATCCTAATCTTACAGAGACAAAGATACGAAATATGCTAGGAGCTTTTTTGTTTTCGGGAGATGAAGCATATAAACTCGTAGGCTCTTTAAGCGGTGGAGAAAAAGCCAGAATCTCCCTGCTTAAGCTTATGCTTTCGTCCTCAAACTTTTTATTTCTCGACGAGCCTACAAACCACCTTGACATAGAATCTAAAGAGGTTCTCGAAGATGCTGTTATAAACTACGAAGGCACTGTTTTTGTAATCTCTCATGACAGATACTTTTTAAATAAAGTTCCCGATCAGATTTTAGTCTTAGAAGATCAGAGTATAAAAAGTTATCTGGGCAACTATGACTACTATATGGAAAAGTGTTCTGCCGAAAAAGCGGCTTTAGAGTTTTCAAATCAAAGTGAAGACTTAACTACAAAGACTCAGCTTAAAATCCAGCGTAAAAAGGATAAGGAAAAAGAAAAGGAAGATAAAAAACTGAAAAAACAAATTGCTGATATAGAAGAAACTATTCATAACACAGAACTGGAAATAGAAAAATTAAACGAACTGCTCTGCCGGGAAGAAGTATATTCAAATCCCGAAAAAGCAAAAGAAGTCACAGAACAAAAATCAGGCAAAGAAAAAATCCTGTATGAACTTATGAGCACTTGGGAAAAGCTGCTCGAAGCCAAGCAGGATTAGGTGTTTATTTGTCGCCCAGTCTAAGTCCGGGCTTTGCGTTTAAATCAAGCGAAGAAGTATAACCGTTCATATATTCATAATACCCTGCACTGCCTATCATTGCGGCATTGTCGGTGCAAAGTTCAAGAGGTGGATAATAAAAATCTATCTCTTCTTTTTCGCACATAATTTCAAGCCTTTCCCTTAATGCACTGTTTGCAGATACTCCCCCTGCTATAGCTGCTTGCCTTAGATTATTTTCCTTGCAGGCTCTAATCAGCTTTTCCGAGAGCACTTCTATCACAGATTCCTGAAAAGATGCTGCTACATCCGCTTCATTTATAGGTTCGTTTTTCATCTTCATACTGTTTAGATAATTAAGTACAGCGGACTTTAGTCCCGAAAAGCTAAAATCATATGAAGACTCCTCCAGATATGTACGAGGAAAACTTATAGCATGAGGATTTCCCCGTTTTGCAAGTTTGTCTATCAGAGGTCCGCCGGGATAGCCCAATCCTATCGCCCTTGCTACCTTATCATAAGCCTCTCCCGCCGCATCATCTCTGGTTCTTCCAAGTATCTCATATTTCCCGTAATCAGAGACCTTAACAAGATGAGTATGTCCACCCGACACCACAAGGCAGATAAACGGTGGCTTGAGATTTTTATGTGCTATGTAATTTGCGGCGATATGCCCCTCTATATGATGTACTCCGACTAGAGGTACTCCTAAAGCATAAGCCAGAGCCTTTGCACTTGCAAGCCCTACCAAAAGTGCTCCTACAAGCCCGGGTCCGTAGGTTACACTTATCATATCCAAATCTTTAAATCCTACATCTGCTGTGTCAAGAGCCTGTTTTATCACAGTATTTATATCATTTACGTGATTTCTGGACGCCACCTCAGGCACTACTCCACCGAATTTTTTATGTATATCAATCTGGCTCATAATAATATTTGATTTTACTTCTCTGCCATTTTTAAGCACGGCTGCCGAAGTTTCATCACAGCTTGTTTCTATTGCAAGACTCAGTATATCTTTCATTTAGTTTACCTCTCCTATAAACTTCCACATAATAATAGCGTCTTCTCTATTATCCTGATAATATTCCTTGCGAATACCCGCTATCTTAAATCCGTACTTTGTATATAAATTCTTTGCCTTTTCATTAGATGCTCTTACTTCCAGTGTCATTTCGGCTATCCCTGTTTCCTTTGCAAGTTCAATCAAAGCCTCTACTATCATATTTCCAATCTTTTTCCCCCTGTATTCAGGATGAACCGCAATATTGGTAATATGTGCCTCGTCCAGCACTTTCCAAAGTCCGCCGAATGCAACCACCTTTGAAGTCTTTTCATCTACTATAACTTTATAATATGCCAGATGGTTTTTTAACTCGTCCAAAAAAGCCTTTTTGCTCCAAGTATCAGTAAAAGACAGAGTTTCAATCTCATAAACTCCGTCTACATTATCTGTATTCATATCATATACTTTGAAATCGTCCATTTTCTACCTCTTTGCTTTTTCGCTCCTCGAATTGAAGCTCTGCCTGGGATTTTCTAAGATATACAGGGACTGCAAACCCTGTCTTTTTAAGCAAATAATCTCTATGTGCCAGTTCACATACACTTGATGAACGTATATATCTTACCGCTCTTCTTCCTATTTTCACATTAGGTAAAAATTCTTCATCTAAAAAAACCGCATCTCCTAAAAGCAGTACCTCGTCATAGGATTTCAGCCTTTGCATCAAATCTTCTTTTTCAAGCACATCTTCAGTTTCCAAAGCTGTAAGTCCGGTATTTTCAAATCTATAAGCATTATAATAAAATCTCTCTCTTTGTGCATCAAAAGTAGATACTATAACAGAGCCTACTTCTCCTGCTGTATATGCCATAGCTTCAAGACTTGATACTCCTACCACAGGAATATCCAAAGCCATAGCCATAGCATTTGCCGCCGCTACCCCTATTCTTATTCCTGTAAACGAACCGGGGCCTACGCTTACCCCTATCAGATCTATATCAGACATCGTAAGCTCCAAGTGAGCCAGCAAATTGTCAAGAAGCGGCATCATCTGCTCAGAATGGGTAAGTTTGTGATTTAGAGTAAATTCGCCTTTTAATAAGTCGTCGTCCATCACAGCTATAGATAAAGATGAGGACGAGGTGTCTATTCCAAGTATCTTCAATTATCTGTCAGCTCCTTTACTAAATCTTCGTACCTTTCTCCATAAGCTGTAAGTTTCATATTCCTGCCCTCTTTCTCAGCATATGAAAGCTCTATGTCAAGTCTGTTTTTCGGAAGAATATTTTTAATCAAATTCGCCCACTCTATAATGCACACTCCATCTTTTTCCAGATATTCATCAAATCCGATATAATACATCTCTTCTTCGTCAGTTATTCTATAGACATCAAAATGATAAAGAGGAGGTTTCCCATCATATTCCTGAACTATAGTAAATGTAGGGCTTGTTATATATTCCGATATCCCCATCCCCTTTGCTATGGACTGAGTCAGCGTAGTCTTTCCTGCGCCTAAATCTCCGTTTAGAGTCAAAATATCGTTAGGTCTTAGAAGCTTTCCAAGCTTTTCTCCTATATCTTTAGTCATTTTTTCATCTATCAAATAAATCATATATTCTCCTCTGAATGTGTATATTATAAGCTTTTCTTTAAAATCGGCGTAACCTTTTTATAAAGTAAGGCTGTAATTACAGATATAAGCACCCCTTTAAAAATGTTAAACGGAATTACTCCATAAAGCACTAGGGTTAATTTATCGTGAATAGCCGAATTTACCACTGTTCCCAGATTTATAATAACATCTATAGGCATAATATTCGAGTAAAAAGGAATTATTAAAAAATAATTCGAAAATGCAGAAACAACGCTCATAACGATAATTCCTGTTATACTTCCTATTATCGCACCTTTTTTACTTCTCATAATGTGGTAAATACTGCTCGATGCAAGCACAAAAGAGCCTCCTACTATAAAATTGGATATCTCTCCTATTCCTCCTGTGCTGTTGTCAAACATAAAATGAAGAATGTTTTTAACCAGTTGAATCATTATTCCTGCTACGGGTCCAAGTGCAAATCCTCCTATAACCGACGGAATGTCCGCAAAATCAATTTTCAAAAAAGCCGGAAATACAGGAAGCGGCAAGTTCACAAACATAAGTATGAACGATATTACCCCCAACATAGAAATCTTGACCATATTGGATGTTCGAAAAGCTTGTTTTTTTGTAATTGCTTTTTCCATTTTAACTCCTCCTCAAAAATATAAATAATAATATTTTTTTGTAATTAAAAAAGCCTGAAAATAAAATTATCCTCAGGCTTATCAACAACATAATAAGTAACTCATCTTCTCCCATCCAGACTTTACTGTCGGTCTTGGAATTGCACCAAGTCAGCCACATAAGCAGCTCGCGGACTTTACCGCCGGTCGGGAATCTCACCCTGCCCTGAAGAAATATTTGATTGTATATTCATAGTATACCTATTCGCTACATAATTGTCAACTCAATATTGCTGCCTATGACTTTTTCATCGAAAGCGAAACCTTACCTCTTTGCCTGTCTATATCAATTACTCTTACCTCGACCACATCTCCTACGGAAACTACATCCATAGGATTTTTTACATACTTATCCGACAACTGTGATATGTGGACGAGCCCGTCATTTTTTATACCTATATCTACGAAAGCTCCAAAGTCCACCACATTACGAACCGTTCCCTGAAGGATCATTCCTATTTCTAAATCCTCCAGTTTCAATATATCTGACCTTAGTACAGGTGCTATTGCTCCCTCATCTCTGATATCTCGTCCGGGTTTAGAAAGTTCCTTTATTATATCCTTTAGAGTAGGCAGTCCTATTTCCATCTCCTGTGCCAGTTCTCTTTGATTTATAGCTTCCACCTTTGAAGCAAATTCTGTTTTTTCAGGATACTGAGCGTCGTCTTTGGATATGCCAAGTTTTTCAAGCAAGGCATAAGCTACCTTGTAAGACTCAGGGTGTACCCCTGTTTTATCCAGTATCTCGTCAGACTCTTTTACTCTCAAAAATCCTGCACACTGTTCGTAGGCGGCAGGCCCCAGTCTTGGCACTTTCAGTAATTGCTTTCTTGAAGAAAACTTTCCGTTTTCATCTCGGTATTTTATGATATTCTTTGCTATAGTCTTGTTTATTCCCGCCACGTAAGAAAGTATAGCATAGGAAGCTGTATTTAAATCAACGCCTACCCTGTTTACACTGTCTTGCACTATTCCTGTAAGCACTTCTGAAAGCCTCTTTTGATTTACATCGTGCTGGTACTGCCCTACCCCTATATGCTCAGGGTCTATTTTTACCAGCTCTGACAGTGGGTCTTGAAGTCTTCTTGCAATAGAAACCGCTCCACGAATAGACACATTAAGCTCGGGAAGTTCTTCCTCGCCTAGTGCGGATGCCGAGTAAACTGACGCCCCCGACTCACTTACTATTATAAAACTGACTTTTCTTTGACTCTCTTTCACTATATCGGCAACTATAGCTTCAGACTCTCTCGATGCCGTTCCGTTACCTATAGCGATTATGTCTACCTCGTGTTTATCAATCAGTTTAAGTATTTCTTTCTTCGTTTCTTCTATTTTATTTTGTGGAACTGTAGGATACACAGTCGTAGTGTCCAGCACCTTTCCCGTTTCATCGACCACAGCTATCTTACACCCTGTGCGATAAGCCGGATCCCAACCAAGTACGGTTTTGCCATAAAGAGGCGACTGCATCAGCAGATTTCTGAGATTTTCTCCAAAAACTGCAATGGCTCTTCCCTCTGCCATCTCTGTGATAGAGGTTCTTAACTCTCTTTCGAGCGACGGAAGTAACAGCCTGTTTAGGCTGTCCTTTATAGTATCCTCCATAACAGCTTTATGAATATCGGATTTTATGTAGTCTTTCGCCGATACCTGAGTTATCTTTTCCAGCGGATAGTTCAGCTTGACTTTTAGTATATCTTCTTTTTCTCCACGATTTACCGCAAGCACTCTATGTGCGGGCATTTTACTTGAAAGTTCTCCATATTCGTGGTACATCTTGTATACCAAAAAATCTTCTTTTTCTTCACTGCCTTTTTTCGCAGATGTTTCGATCACCGCTTCTTTAAAAACTATAGCCCTTAGTTTTTTCTTAAGTTCAAAATCATCGGCGATAATTTCAGCTACTATATCCATAGCTGCCGCTATAGCCTCTTCTATGCTTTTCACACCTTTTTCTTCATCTATAAAATTCTCAGCTTCTTCATATACACTTCTTTGTCCTGCAAGTAAAATTTCACTTAACGGCTCCAGCCCTTTTTCTCTGGCTAGCGTTGCTCTGGTTCTCTTCTTTTGCTTGAACGGAGCATAAATATCCTCTACTTCTTGCAAGGTATTTGCAAACTCAAGGGATTTTTTCAACTCCTCAGTGAGTTTTCCCTGCTCTTGTATCAGTCTTTCTACCTGTTCTTTACGCTCTATTAGATTTTTTAGATATTTAAACCTCTCGTCAAACTGTCTTAAGACAGTATCAGTCATCTCGCCTGTCTGTTCTTTTCTATATCTGGCGATAAAAGGAATGGTCTTTCCCTCGTCGATAAGAGCAAGGGTATTTTCTACTTGAAAAGGCTTTAGATTAAACTCCTGCTGTAATATTTTAACTATATCCATAAGTTCTCCTTTTGCGATAGACACAGAATTTGCTATTAAGGTCTAGCCTTTTTCCCAATCCTTAGAATCCGAATAGACGCAAACATCGCTCTTTCCATAAGTCATCCCTGTATATACAGAGGTTTTTTCAGATTTAGATTGGTTACTTTGCATTTTTTGCGATTCTAATTCCATTAACTTTAGAGACAGCTCTTTCCACCCGTCTCTAAGGGGAATAATTATCTTTATAGCTTCATCAATCGCAGGTATATTATACCTCATAACTGCGTCAGTCATCAACTTATTGATATATAGGTAAAGCTGTTTTGTAGTAAGAGATACCTCGTCATCTTCTTCTCCCATTGTAGCGGTAAGATGTGCGAGAATCTCTCTGTTATGGTCTATCTTTTCAACCAGTACCGTCTTGTCCTCTAAATTTATAGCATCTATTGCGTCTTGAAGATTTTCAATCAAGGCTTCATATGCAAGTGCAACCATCTGCTCTCCTGAATAGGTTGCTATTTTTATTGACAAATTATCTTTGTATGACATAAAATTCATCTCCAAATATAAATTAAATATTCATATGTATGCTTTTAAAACACACATATGAATATTATAAACTCAAAAACAATTTATATAATCAAACCAAAACTTTGTAAAACTATGCATTTAACAGCTTTAACATCATCTGTGGCTGTTGATTGGCCTGAGAAAGCATAGCTGTTCCTGCTTGCTGTAATATGTTATACTTAGTAAATTCAGACATTTCTAACGCCATATCCGTATCTAAAATTCTCGAACGTGCTCCGGTTAAGTTTTCTGCCGTATTATCAAGGTTTGCTATAGTTTTTTCCAGCCTGTTTTGATAAGCTCCAAGCTTGGAACGTTGCTCCGATATTTTTGAAATCGCCTTATCAAGCGTAACAATGGAATTGTTCGCATTTGCATTTGAGTCGATTTTTATAAGCACGGTAGTTCCTGCTGCAAGATCTAATTTTCCTGCATTCATTTGGTATAAATCTATACCTACCATTTGATTTTCATTGGCTCCGTTTTGGATCATAATTTTGTTTCCTAAAACTGCAGGCGGTCCTGAAACCAATGTGGCTGCTCCGTTAAATAACCCTATTCCGTTAAACTCTGTGTTATTTCCTATTCTATCTATCTCCTGAATTAACTGTTCCACTTCGTTCGCAATAGCCTTTCTGTCTGCATTTTGATTTGTATCATTTGCGGCTTGCACAGCCAGTTCTCTCATCCTTTGGAGCATTGCATGCACTTCGTTAAGTGCTCCTTCTGCAGTTTGTATCAGAGAAATCCCGTCAAGTGAGTTTTTAGACGCCATTCTTAAACCTCTGATTTGCGCATTCATCTTTTCTGATATTGCAAGACCCGCCGCATCGTCAGACGCTCTGTTTATCTTCATTCCCGAAGAAAGCTTTTCAAGGGTTCTGGCAGATTGATTACTGCTTCTCTCAAGCATTCTATGTGAATTAAGTGCAGTTATATTGGTGTTTATTCTCATTTTTAATACTCCTCCTAAGTTTTTCTGTATATGAATATTATAGGTTTATCTATACACAATTGTTTATCGACATAAAGATTTTATCTCTTAACGCCGGTATGATTTAAATTGTCTATTTTTTCTACGAAAGCAAGTACTTTTGCTACTATTTCGTAAAGCTCTACAGGTATTTCATCTCCGATAGCTACTGCCATCAGGGATTCAAGCAAGTTCTCATCGAAGTACGTAGATACTCCGCTTTCCTGAGCCTTTTCTATTATTTTTTCGGCTACGTAGCCTTGACCTTTTGCCGATACTATAGGCGCTCTTAAAGTATCTTCATAGGTCACGCTCACAGCTTTTTTTAATTTTTCCGGACTTTTTTCCATAGCTACACCTTCAAATCCAATCCGGAGGAAACATATCTTGCAGTTTCTTCTACGAATGATATTTTTGCCGTATCTTCATCTCCTGAAAGTTCCACTTTTTTAAGTTCATAGCCTATGTTTTGAAGTAGATTTTCCAGCGAAGTCATTTCATTTCTTACAGATGAAAGCACATTTTCTTCTGCTGAAATTTTTACCGATACGCTCTTATGCTCCACCTTCAGATAAAAACCGAGATTTCCAAGTCCTTTAGTGCTTAAATCCATCAGTATGCTCATATCCTCGGGGTCTATTTTGTCTTTTTTCTCAGGAGTCTTTACAAATACATTTGCCTGAGAACCTTCACCGTTCATATAAAAAGGAATTTGAAGCATCTGCTCTCCCTTTGAAGCTTTGTCGGTTTCTCTCAGATACTCGCTCATATGCCTTAAATATTTTTCAAATACCTCTTTGTCGTCTTTTTTTAGAGTTTTAACCAGTTCTTCGGCTTCTTTCATCTTTTGAAAGAACATATTTATATTCTCTCCGGCTGTTTCTTTAGTGAGATCGTTGTTATTCTCAAGGGTCTTAACTACAGTTTTCATAATTTTAGTTAGACCTTCCAAGTTCTTTCTTTCAGCCTCTTCGATTATCCTATCAACTAACTGAGTTACAGTTGACCTGGGTTTTAAGTTGTCCGCCATACTCATCACTGAGCGTAAGCTGCTTATTTCAGGAGTTTTAACTATATCTGCAGTTATTTTTGAGCTGTCAAAACTGCTCATGGCAGAAAGGCTGTACTGACTGCTTCTATACTCATACTGCTCTACATAGGCACTCATATTTCTTATATCACTTCTAAGCGGATCTATTCCTTCGCTTAGCATAGACTTTATATGAACTGCTTTTATACTTAATCTTAGATACTCATAATGCCTATATGCCTCTGTTTTGTTGACCTCTTCTAAAGATGTCCGGCTCATACTTGACATCTCGGCAGTCATTTTAAATTCCATAATAGATGAACTTTCCTGATAGCTGAATCCTCTTGGAACTACTCCCGAACCTTTGCCTATATCCAGCAGACTTATATTTGAAGAGTAAGAACTGATATTTACAACGGAGAGGTTTTCTACATTTTGAAGTATAGCTGCCGTTCTTAACACCAATACATCAGTTTGTGAAATTACTTTTAATTCTCCTGCCTTGCTGAATAAAAATTCATAGCCCCCTGTATTTCTTCTATCTGAAATCAAGTTTGCAAGTTTTACATTTTCGTTTACTATCTTATCTTTTGAAATACTGTTTACAGCTTGTATTAAACTATTTGCCTTTAGGATTTCTTCTTTAGTAAACTGATTTAATTTTATTTTCTCCATTTCCAGCTGAAACTCTTTTACCATTTCAAGTAAACTTTTTAAATCCTTTGCACCCAAGTCTTCTCCTTGACTTACCAGATAGGCTGCTGTGTCTTTGTCCATAAGTTTTTGAAGTTCGGACAAGATTTTACGAAGTTCCTTTATGTTTTCTACAGATTCTTTTGTTATCCCTTGATTGTTTCTAAGCAAATCCTTTGAAATATCAATGTCTTCTTCACTAAGACCTATGTCTTTTATAAATCTCTTGATTTCATTTTCCATATTTTTTAAATCATTTTCACTAAGAGGTCTCACGGAAGATGACATATAAGACACCCCACCGGATCCTGATGATGCTATAGACGAACTTTTGACATAGTTTTTCAGTTTATAAAGCAAGTCTATGCTTATATCTTCGTCCAGCTTAACAGCGTCTATCAAAGTCTTGTTTTCTATGTCTTTGATATTATGAAGTTTTGAGAATACATCGTGGATATTATCAATATTTGCTTTATTTATCTGCACACCTATTTTTGATAAGGCTCTTATAGAGTCCAAAATATCTTTTCCCATATCTGTCCCATAGATTTCTTTAGCTATCTTTCTGGCTTCATCATATGAGATATCTTTAGATATAAATGCTTTGAAGATTTGGCTTTCAGTTGCTGTAGCAGGATTTTTAGCTATATCGTTCATAGCTGTTTCTATCTCCCATACGGACATATTTTCAGGGTCATATCCCGCTGTCTGAAGCTTTGCTATAACCTCTAAATTTAGATTTAATCTGAGGTTTTCTATCGCTTTTTTCACAGAGGCATATCTTTCTATGTTTTCTTTTGTCACAGGAAGTTCAAATCTTTTTAGATTTTTTACAGCATCCTTGTTTTCATCGTCTGCCTTTAGCCCTAAGTCTTTTAGCTTTTCTTCGTCAGTTTTCTCTTCTTTTTTTTCCTCTTTTATTTTATCCTCGCTTACAATTTTTAGAGATTCTATATCTTTTCTTTTGATTTCAAGTACCTGACCTTTAAACACTTGCACATCTTTTTTCAGCACTAAATCCATCACTGTTTTATTTTTATCTTCTATTCTTATATTTTTTCCATCCTTAGATAGTACCTGTCCTTCTATTACCCTGCTAGACGGCAAACTCATATATGCTTCACTTATGTTTTTTGACGAGACATTGCCCTTTGACGAGTATCCTTGTATCACTTAATCACCTTCTTTAGTGTTTTGAATATATTTATATTATCTTTATCGGAGTTTCTCCCATATCACTTAATATCAACCTTTGAACTATAGTAGGTACATAGAACTATTGATTGCAAAAGTATTAAAGAATATCATATGATATGCCGATAGTATTTAGGAAATGTATGTACAGGCTTTTTAAAATCAGGGAGGATAATATGCAAGCTACTAACGGACTGGGTATTAAGGGTATACAACAACTTCCCCTAGCTACTAATATAAAATTAGAACCTAAATCAGCAGTGAAAGAAGCTTCCAGAAATGCGTTTTTAGAAAAATTTGAAAAGATAAAATCCGAAAATGTAAAAGAAGAACTTGAAAATATATTTGCAAAAATAACCGAGCAAGCCGATAAAATCGGAGAAAAGATGTATCTTAAAGATGTTTTGGAGTACAAAAAACTCGTAAAAGAGTTTCTCAGCGTCGCTACTCAAAACTCTCATCAATTTCAAAATCAAAACTTCCTTGACAGAAGAGGTCGCCATAGAAACTACTCTATAGTAAAGACTGTAGATAGAGAGCTCGACACCTTAACCAGAGAATTTATAAACGGTCAGATAGACCATATGGGAGTTCTGAAAAAAATAGACGACATAAGAGGAATGTTGCTCGATATTATGATGTAAATATAAAAACTGCCTTATTTATGATTGTTTTTTTCATAGATAAGGCAGTTTTTTATTTGTATTTTGTAAGTTCTCTTGACAAACTCTTATACCATACTTCCTTTGTCAGCTTGTCTTTCCCTGATTTTCTTTCAGGTAGGCATTTATAAACGGCATTATATTTCCGTCCATCACTGCTTGCACATTTCCTATGTCTGTGTTTGTTCTGTGGTCTTTTACCATAGTGTAAGGTTGAAAAACATAGGACCTAATCTGAGAACCCCAGCTTATCTGTGAATACTCTCCCTGAAGATCTTCTATTTTATCTTTATGTTCCAGTTCTTTTAATTCTATCAGTTTTGCCATAAGCATCTTCATAGCCGTTTCTTTGTTTGAGTGTTGAGAACGTTGGTTTTGACACTGCACAACTATCCCTGTAGGCAGATGGGTAATGCGTATAGCAGATTCGGTTTTGTTTACGTGCTGTCCGCCTGCTCCGGATGCTCTGTAGGTATCTATTTTTAAATCCGTAGGGTTTATGTCTATTTCTATGCTGTCGTCCAGCTCAGGAATTACGTCTACGGAAGCAAAAGAGGTATGACGTTTGCCTGATGTGTCAAAAGGAGAAATTCTAACTATCCTGTGTACTCCCTTTTCGCTCTTCATATACCCGTAAGCATTTGTCCCTTCTATTTTCAAAGTAACGCTCTTTATTCCGGCTTCGGGATCAGCTATCATATCCAGTTCGATTACTCTAAAACCCATACTTTGCGCAAACCTGTCATACATTCTAAGGAGCATCTTCGCCCAGTCCTGAGCATCAAGTCCTCCCGAACCTGCGTGTATAGATATGATTGCGTTATTTGCATCATAGGGTCCGCTTAGCAAAGTAGATATTTTCAGTTCTTCGATTTTTTCTTCCAATGAGTTAATCTCACTTTGGAGTTCTTTTTCCAAAGTATCATCTTCTTGAGCCAATTCAAACAATACAAGTGCATTTTCCAGTTCGGACTCCAAAGAAGCAAATTGAATAAGCTTATCCTCTATCAATTTGTTTTTTTGCATAGTCTGCTGAGCTTTTTCCACCTCATTCCAAAACTCAGGCTCACTCATTTCTTTATCTATTTCCTGCTTGCGAAGAGTAAGTCCTGATATGTCAAAGAGAAACCCTCAATTCTTCGATAGATTTTGACATATAGTCCAGACGTTCTCTGTATTCTTGGCTATTTAGCAATTAAACCCTATCCTTTCCGCAGCATTTTTTGTATTTTTTGCCACTTCCACATGGGCAAAGTTCATTCCTTCCTACTACTTTGTCTGTCTTGGCACGTTTTGTAACCTCTTCTTCAGTTTCAGAACCGCCTTTTTGCTCCAGTTTATCCATATCCACTATTTGCTTGCGTTCCATAACCTGAGTTTCTACTCTCACTTGGAAGCCGTAGATATAGTTTATGGTTTCTTCTTGAATAGATCTAATCATTTCATCGAACATATCAAAGCCCTCTATTTGATATGCTCTTACAGGGTCTTCCTGTCCTATCGCTCTAAGTCCTATCCCTTGTCTTAGTTGGTCCATAGCATCTATATGATCCATCCATTTAGAATCTACTACCTGAAGTAAAATAATACGTTCGATTTCACGCATACGTTCTTCGCCTACCAGGTTTTCTTTTTCTTCATAAAGCCTAAGTGCCTCAGTTTTTATTATTTCTCTTAGCCCCTCTTTAGTCAAATCTTCGACATTTCCTACTTCGATTTTTTTGTCAGGGTGAAAGATGCTTGTAAATCTTTCTTCAAGTGCTTTCATATCCCATTGTTCCGGATATGAACCCTCAGGAATATAATAACTCAACACCTTGTCTATAGTTTTATCTACCATATCTATAATTTCTGCGCGAATGTCCTCTCCCTCCAGCACATTTCGCCTTTCTCTATAGATGATTTCCCTTTGTTTGTTCATAACGTCGTCGTATTGGAGCACGTGCTTACGTATAGAGAAGTTCTTGCCCTCCACTTTTTTCTGTGCCCCTTCTATAGATTTTGAGAGTATTTTATGCTCTATAGGCATATCGTCTTCCATTCCTATTTTATCTACTATAGACATCAGCTTTTCACTACCGAACAGCCTCATAAGCTCATCTTCCAGTGATATGAAAAATTTCGATGTTCCGGGGTCTCCCTGTCTTCCTGCACGCCCTCTAAGCTGATTATCTATACGCCTTGATTCATGACGCTCGGTACCTATGATACAAAGTCCGCCGGCTTGTCTTACTTTTTCCTGCTCTTCCAACAGCTCTTCTTTCTTTTGATTTAAGACAGCCTGATATTTTTCTCTGGCCTCTTTTATTTCTTCATCTTCCGTATATGCAAATCCACTAGCCTGAGCTATGATTTGATCTTCATACCCCAGTTTTTTCATTTCTTTGACTGTCATAAATTCAGGGTTTCCGCCCAGAATAATGTCGGTACCTCTACCTGCCATATTCGTAGCTATGGTAACCTGTCCGAATCGACCTGCCTGAGCTACTATTTCAGCCTCTTTTTCATGGTTCTTTGCATTTAGCACCTCATGACGAATCCCACGTTTTTTCAGCATATCTGAAAGCATTTCCGAGTCTTCTATCGAAATAGTACCTACTAAAATAGGCTGTCCCTCTTTATGTCTTTCTTCTATTTCATCTACTGCAAATTTATATTTTGCAGCCTCAGTCTTGTAAACTACATCGTCCATATCGTCACGCACGACAGGTTTGTTTGTAGGGATTTGCACTACGTCCATTCTGTATATAGACTTAAATTCTTCTTCTTCGGTTTTTGCCGTACCTGTCATACCTGAAAGTTTTTTGTACATTCTGAAATAGTTTTGGAAAGTGATGGTTGCAAGAGTCTTGGACTCTCTTTGAACCTTTAGTCCCTCCTTAGCCTCTATAGCCTGATGAAGTCCTTCAGAATACCTGCGTCCGAACATAAGACGCCCTGTAAATTCGTCTACTATTATGATTTCTCCGTCTTTTACCACATAGTCTACATCTCTTTTCATCATAGTATGTGCCCTTAGAGCCTGATTTATATGATGGTAAGTTTCCATATTTACTATGTCGGTTATATTTTCAACTGCAAAGAATTTTTCCGCTTTTTCCACACCTGTTTCATTAAGTGCAACAGAGTTTCCTTTTTCATCTATGACATAGTCCGTTTCATTTTTCAGCATACGGATAAAGGTATCCGCCATAGTGTAAAGTGAAGTGGATTTATCCCCCTGTCCTGAAATGATAAGGGGAGTTCTAGCCTCATCCACCAGTATGGAGTCGACCTCATCCACGATAGCATAGTTAAGAGGTCTTTGAAC
Source organism: Acetoanaerobium sp. (assembly GCA_041831635.1). Lineage (GTDB taxonomy): Bacteria > Bacillota > Clostridia > Peptostreptococcales > Filifactoraceae > Acetoanaerobium. Next base: position 15,937 of record JBHASY010000067.1, read on the forward strand.
CATCTGAGCTTTGTAAATTACCATATTGTCTCTTAGATAATCAAAACCGAATTCATTATTCGTTCCGTAGGTTATGTCTGCGTTATAAGCTGCTCTTCTTTTCTCAGGAGATAATCCGTGAAGTATAACTCCTGTGGTAAGTCCTAAGAAATTATAGAGTTTACTCATCCACTCCATATCCCTTTTTGCAAGGTAGTCGTTCACCGTAACTACGTGTACTCCTTCTTTTGAAATTGCATTTAGATAAACAGGCAAAGTTGCAACCAGAGTCTTCCCTTCTCCTGTTCTCATCTCGGCTATACGTCCTTGATGAAGAACCATTCCTCCCATGAGCTGTACATCGTAGTGTCTCATTCCCAGTACACGCTTTGATGCTTCTCTTGCAACTGCGAAAGCTTCCGGCAGAAGATTATCAAGTGTTTCTCCATCTTCATACCTTTTCATAAATTCCTGAGTCTTTCCTGAAAGCTCCATATCTGTAAGCTTGGAAACCTCATCTTCAAGTGAATTTATTACATTCACAGTTTTTTGCAAAGTTTTAATTTCTCTTTTAGTTAAATAATTATCAAAAAATCCCAAGTAAAATACCTCTTTTCTTAATCTGATTTAAAACATTTCTTCTTGCGTAATATTCAATACAATTTTTCAGCAAGAGAAATATATAATTTCTGTAAGTTTTTGTTTGTCATAACAATATCTTTATTTAAATCCACTTCCCAGTTTACCACACTTTAGTATATCATATAAAACAGTTTTGTGAACTCTATCAAGTAAAATCATACAAAGTCTCCACAAAATATTCACTATTTTATAATATATTAAGTTTTTTTGTATATAAATTGATAATTGTTCATATCCTGAGAATACCGTTAAATAAAAAAGCCTTTATACACCTAGATATGCCATTGTGTACAAAGACTTTTTAAGACTGAATATTAAAATTCTCGTTGTTACATAATTATACTACAATCTATTTTTTGATCAGATTTTAGAATTATCTGTCCGGCAGTTATTGTTTTTCTGTAAACCCGCTTTCAAGTAATAATTTCTCAGATTCTTTCATACTGATTTTCTTAGCTTTAGCAGCTGCTTCATCTATCATCACTCCCGGAATTTCTCCTGTTGTTAATTTTTCGAAATCTACTTTTTCATAGTCGATGGTAAGAGTTTCAATTGCTTGCGTTTCACCATAATCAAGCTTTTCTTCTAAACCTTCTATACCTTGATATTGCTGGGATATAGGATCTAAAATTGCTTTAGCTTCTTCTTTAGTAGTTACTCCAAGTGCTGAATAAGGTATTTTATTATTTGCCGTTTGCTTTAATACTCTATCTCCGCTAAACGTATACGTAACTTCTAAATCAACTCCGTTTTTTGAAGCGACAAAAGTCTTTGTCTGTACACTTCCTCCACACGCTACTAGAGTAAATATCAATGATAATGCCAATAAAACATTTAAAATTTTCTTCATTTTAAATCCCTCTCCTTTTTTACTTAATAAAAGTTCAACCATGTGTGTCCATTATATCACAATGTTGTTTAAAACACAAAACCAAGAATCAAATTATAGATGTTATAACGATATCCTAGCAAAAACATCTTCATTTTCATCAAAAAAGAGGAACTGTAAGTTCCTCTTAAAATTATATATTTTACTCCGGTTCCAATATCCCATAGTTACCGTCTTTTCTCTTATAAAGCACAGTAACGGCATCTGTTTCAGAACTGGTAAATACAAAGAAATTATGTCCCAGAAGCTCCATCTGAAGTATAGCCTCTTCTTCCGACATAGGTCTAAATCCAAATCTTTTTCTTTTTATTATCTTGCCATGAAGTTCGTCTTTTTCTTCTTCTTTCGGAACATAAGCTTCTACGTTCTCAAATCTGATAGTTTCATTTCCTTTATCCATCAGTTTTGTTTTATGTTTACGAACTTGACTACCCAGTCTGTCCACTACGATATCAGTCGCATTATATAAATCTGCGTCAGTAGCCTCAGCTCTCATAACAGTTCTTCCTACAGGTAGCGTTACCTCGATTTTTTGAAGATTTTTAAAAACACTTATAGTTACCTTTGCCGTCACATCTTCATGAAAATACTTATCCAGTCTTGAAAGTTTAGTTTCGATTGAATCCCTTATTGAATCTGTGATGTTAATTTGCTTACCGCTTAGGATAACTCTCATAAAAGCATCTCCCTTCAAATTGCACGTACTAGCCGATAAGTGCGTTTTGTTTACGTAAAATATTTTATCGGTTTATATTATTCTACCACAAAATCAAAGTTTAAAACCTATCTTTAACTTTTTTTAATCTAAAAAAATCTTCACGTTCTTTTTCTTCCAACACATCTTGGATATATTTTACAGCCTCTTCGTATTTAGGAATTTGTATCTTATCAAGTGCATTAGCCCTTTTTCCCGTCTTTTTAATCTCCATCGCTATTTTGTAAACCGCATTTTCTATCTCTGCCAGTTCATACATCATATATTTTATTTCGAGAAATTTTTTTACTGCTATGTCCATAGCAGGGTTCGTGCGATAAAAACTGTAAGTAGGGTGATAGCATTTTTCTTCATACTCTACTGTAGGAACTTCCAGTCCCATTACACTTCTGTATAAAATTTCAAAGGTTTCATCCTTTGGTATAGAAAGTGCTACCTCCTGCACATTATTTATTCCTATAGTCATATTTACAACCTGAAGAGCCTTGTATCCCTCTTCAAATTTTTTCTCTACTAATTTTTGAATTTCATTCGCTTTTTCTACAAGTCCCATAACCTCACGAATGAGGACTGTTCTTTTTTTATCCAGCAAAGAAAATCCTTTTTTAGAAAAATCAAGAGCATCCTTAGACTTTAACAAATTAGCCTTTGTAGGAGTAAATTCTTGTGACATTTACATCAGCTCCCATAGTATTTATCTATAAATTCAGGCGAAATACGTTCCAGTTCTTCTTTTGGCAGTACCCTAAGCACTTCCCAAGCTATGTCCAGTGTTTCCTCTATACTCCTGCTTTCATCTATATCTTGAGTTAAAAATTTAACCTCGAACTGTCTGCCAAACTCCATAAACTTCCTATCTATCTCGGAAAGGTCTTCTTCTCCTATAATCTGAGCCAAACTCCTCACTTCCTGTACCCTGGAATACGAAGAAAACAGCTGAGAAGATACTTCATCGTGATCTTCTCTTGTCATTCCCTCTCCTATCCCGTCTTTCATAAGACGAGATAATGAAGGTAGGATGTTAATAGGAGGATAAATATTTTTTTGATATAAATCTCTTGATAACACTATCTGCCCTTCGGTAATATAACCTGAAAGGTCCGGAATAGGGTGGGTAATGTCGTCGTTCGGCATAGTAAGTATAGGCAGTAAAGTCACTGAACCTTTCGCACCGTCCAACATTCCGGCACGTTCGTAAAGCTGAGCAAGGTCACTGTATAGATATCCCGGATAGCCTTTTCTGCTTGGAACTTCCTCTCTGGCTGAGGATATCTCACGCAGAGCTTCTCCATAGCTGGTCATATCCGTCATAATAACAAGAATATGCATTCCCTCTTCATAAGCCAGATACTCGGCAGCAGTAAGTGCACATCTGGGTGTGGTAATACGCTCCACCACAGGTTCATCAGCCAAATTCAAATACATTACAACTCTTTCAAGCACCCCTGACGACTCAAAACTCTTTCTAAAATAATCAGCATCATCGTGCTTTACTCCCATAGCCGCAAAAACTATCGCAAAATTTTCCTCTTCTCCTCTTACCCTTGCCTGCCTCGCTATCTGAGCCGCAAGCTCGTTATGGGGCATACCGTTTCCTGAAAATATAGGAAGTTTTTGCCCTCTGATAAGAGTCATCAGCGAATCTATAGCTGATATCCCCGTTTCGAGATAGTTTCTCGGGTATCTTCTGGAAATAGGGTTCATAGGCCTGCCGTTTACATTGTGTTTTTCTCTGCTGTAAACCTGAGGCCCGTCGTCCACAGGTATTCCTATTCCGTTAAAAGTTCTGCCTAAAATATCTTTTGACAAAGGTATTTCAAGCGGATGCCCTGTAAATCTGACAGAGGTATTTTCAGTAGATATCCCTTGTGTCCCTTGGAAAACCTGTGCTATGATAGCCGACTCGTCTACCATAACCACCTTGCCCTTTCTTTTGCTTTTTCCGTCCACTACTACATCTATTATCTCTCCGTAAGCCACATCTTCAGCACCGGAAAGAGATATCAGCGAACCTACTACAGTATCCAGTTTCAAATATTCTTTTGAGTTCATATCTATATCACCTCCGTAATAGACCCGTATCTGTTTGCCAAATCGTCAAAATACGAATCAATACGATAATGCAGGTCATCTATCAGCGACAAATCTTCATTCGGTATTGTATATTTCATTTTCACAACATCATCAAAAATTTCAGGATTTCTAATTTCAGATAGAGGCAAATTGGCCTTTACAGCTGCAAGTGCTCTGGTATGAAGATGGTAAATTACCTTTAGCATTTCATACTGCTTTATAATAGGTACGAAAGTATCGTCCTTGTGCATTGCGTTTTGCTGTAAAAATCCTCTTTTTATAACCCTTGCAATCTCAAGTGTAAGCCTTTGATCATCAGGCAGTACATCCTCTCCTACCAGCTGAACTATCGCATTTAACTTTTCTTCTTCGTGAAGAATAAAAATCATCTTTTCTCTGATTTCCAGCACATCTTCACTTACATTTTCGTAGTACCAGTTTCTAAGAGATTTACTGTATCCGCTGTAGCTGGTAAGATAGCCTATAGCGGGATAATGTCTTGCATAGGCAAGCTTTCTGTCAAGTGCCAAAAACGCATTTACAAAACGTTTTGTGTTTTCTGTCACAGGCTCTGAAAAATCTCCTCCAGGCGGCGATACTGCACCTATTATCGTAACAGAACCCTCTTCCCCTGAAAGACTTTTTACAAATCCCGCTCTTTCATAAAACTGAGCAAGTCTGGACGGAAGATAAGCGGGGTAGCCCTCTTCTGCCGGCATTTCTTCAAGTCTGCCCGAAATTTCACGAAGAGCCTCTGCCCATCTCGACGTGGAGTCCGCCATAATAGCTACGTGATAACCCATATCTCTGAAATACTCAGCCATAGTAATTCCGGTGTATATACTGGCCTCTCTGGCAGCAACCGGCATATTGGAGGTGTTTGCAATAAGTATAGTTCTTTCCATAAGCGGCTTTCCGGAACGTGGGTCTATCAGCTTAGGAAAGTCTTCCAGTACCTCGGTTATTTCATTTCCACGTTCTCCACAGCCTATATAAACTATTATATCCGCATCAGACCATTTTGCGAGCTGGTGCTGAGTCATAGTTTTTCCTGTTCCGAATCCTCCCGGCAGCGCTGCCGTTCCTCCCTTTGCTATAGGAAAGAAAATATCAAGAACTCTTTGCCCCGTAATTAAAAGTCTGTCTATAGCCATTCTTTCCTTCACAGGTCTGGGTTCTCTTACAGGCCACACCTGATAAAGCTTTAAAGGACAGGTTTTATCACTTCCTGAAACTGTCGCTATTACCTCATCTATAGTATACTGACCTGACGGCTTTACATCTTTTAAATTCCCGCTCACTCCCGGCGGAACCAGAAGTTTGTGAACTATAAGAGATGTTTCCTGAATCGTAGCGTAGATTTCTCCACCTTCTACATAGTCGTCCTCCGACACTAGGACATTTACATCCCAAAGTCTTTCTTTGTCAAGAGACAACAGCCCTATTCCTTCAGCTATAAATCCTCCTGAAATCTTTTCTATAGCCTCAAGCGGTCTTTGAATTCCGTCAAACACATTTCCCAGCATTCCCGGTCCTAAGGTAAGAGATAGAGGATTTCCTGTAGTATAGACATTTTCGCCTGACTTTAGCCCCTCAGTTTCTTCGTATACCTGAATAGTTCCTGTATCCCCATCTAAAGAGATGACCTCTCCCAGAAGTTTCTTTTCTCCTACCATTACCATCTCTCTTACCTTAAACCCTGTCATATTCTTCGCACTGACTACAGGTCCGTTCACTGAAATGGTAACAGCCGTCTTTTCCATCATAGAGTCTCACCTCTTTTTATAGCATCGTGGAGCATCTGCCCTAAATCTTCTCTTTTCAGATAAATGGCCTCTGCAAAACTCCTGTTAAGCCTTATAGTCTTTCTTTCATTTTCCAGCACGAACCCGCCTATATAATTAAGCTCAGCCTCGACTACAGTATACTTTTCAAAACCTGCTTTATTAAGAGCAAGTTCAGCCGCCTCTTTTGCCTTAGCAAAGCCGGTCGGCGGTATAGAAATGTAAATATGCTCCTCTTTAGAAAAGGCTTCAAGAGCGATAAGCATAGAATTTTCTATATAGGTTTTATACTCATCCGTGAGCATAAAATCCCTGATTTTAACTTCTAACTTTGCAATTAAATCCCTTAAAATTTCTTCATTCCTCTTTAAATACAGCTTCCTCTCTTGCTGAATCATAGTAGAAATAGCCTCTGATTTTTGCCTTTTTATTCTTTCCAGTGCGGCTTTTTGAGTACGATTTGCATTTGACAGCAAGGCATTTTTTTCTTTTTCTAAAAATTCCTTTATCTCATCGTCTTTATTTGCTATCTGCTCATCTATTTCTTTTTGAACCTTTTCGTCTACCAGCTTTTTAAACAAACTAAGTTTTTGCTCTAAGGTTACCATCTTATCACCTCTATATCTTTATACCTACAGATTCATTTATATGCCTTGTAATGTAATTTGACTCTCTTCTTTGCCCATGACGATCCGGAATCTCAACTATAAGAGGATACTTTCTGTGAAGTTTTAGCGACATAACCTCAGACTCCACCTTTTCCAATATAAGCTCGGTTAAAATCAATATCCCTATACTCGGATCGTCCAAAGCCTGCTTTATAGCATCCAGAATTTCTTCTCTTTCATGTACTATAACCCCGTCTATTCCTGCCAACCTCATAGCTACACAGGTATCTCTGTTATCGCTGATTAGGAAAGATTTCATCATAATTACACTCTCCTAAAGTCTTCCCAAAATCAAAATAGAAATGATAAGTCCATAAATTGCGATACCTTCTGCAAGACCTACGAAAATCAAAGTTTTACCTAAGATTTTTTCGTCCTCTGAAACAGCCCCTAATGCCGATGAACCTACCGCTCCTACCGCATATCCCGCTCCTATAGTAGCCATACCTGTAGATAAAGCGGCAGCTATATATCCAAGTCCCGAACCGCTTTGAGGTATTCCTACCCCAACTGCAAATACCAAATCCGGAACCAACAGCAAAATAGCCGTAGCAGCAAGAGGTGCAAACCCTGTTATATTTGCTATAAGTAATTTCTTCAAATTTCCTGTGTTTTGCTCATTTCTCACATATAACCTAACCCCAAAAGCAATAGTTGACATCACAAACAAAATCATAAGTGCAAGAATTATTTTCATTTCTTTTCCTCCGTTTCCAAATTTAATTTAAATGGAGAGTATGCCACTCCATCTCCTGAATAATATTTGCTAAACAGCTCATAGTATTCGAGCCTAAGCCCCTGAATAAACACTATAAGTCCCTCCAGACCTATGATAATGATATTTCCCGCAATCAATATCACAGCCCCTATAGCCTTGTTATGCGTAAGATTCGCCATAGTAGTAAATGCTAAAAACAACCCTACGTGGTTTAAAGCAAAAGCCCCTACTCTTATAAAAGATATCGTGTTGGAAAGCAGACTTAAAAGTGTCTCTACTAAGTCAAATCCACCCTCGATATAGTATTCTTTCTTGCCTTCGTGATACACAGCAGGTTGTTTGAAAAATACCGCCGCAAGCGGCTTTTTAAATAACATCATGGCAAGTAAAATTACACCTATCACTATAAGTGCAGTAAACTCAATGACTCTCTGAGATAAAACTGTCTCAAGTATAGCAACCAGCAACACCACATAAAATAAAAGTCCTACTATGCCATTTCTGCCAAACACACCCTGCTCATAATCTTTGACCCTTATCAGATTGCTAATAGATATCCCGAAACTGATAATAAGTAGCACTATCCCGAAAACCACCGACGAATACAGCACAAATCCTATATTTTCTATAGGGTGTATCAAAAGTGCGGGAAGATACTCCTCAAACCCGAAAACACTGCCGTACATGAACCCAAAAAACACCGAACTGAGACCTATTCTTAGCATAATCTCTCCCGAAGTTCTAAGGGACTCTTTTTTTCTAATGAGCATCCCTGCTAAAAACAATACTGCACCTTGACCTACATCACCGAACATCGCTCCGAATAACAGCAAGTAAGTCAGCCCTAAAAATATAGTAGGGTCGAGTTCCTTGTAATTTGGCACACCGTAGAGATTTACCAAAAGTTCAAACGGCTTCATAAGCCAGCTGTTTTTAAGCTTAGTCGGAGGTACTACCCTCTTTGGCACAGATTCCGCCTCTGAAAACACCACTATAACCCTCTCACAGACGTCTTCAAGTTTTTGCTTGATTTTCTGAGACTCCACTTCAGGAATCCAACCTGAAAAATAAAAAAAATGCTCCGACACAGCCGCGTTATCCTTTAGATTTTCTATACGTTCTTCAAGTAATACCCTAGAATAAATAACGTCCACCTTATCCTCGTAATCTTTTTTTAACTCTGCTAACCGTTTTTTTGATTCCTCAATGTTTTGTTTTATATTTTCTATAGTGTCTTGAATTTTTTCATAAATCTCACTGGGAATTCCGTCGAACTCTTCAGGCAGAGGAATTTCTTTAAAATTAAGAGATTTTAATATCCTTTCAGCCTCATATTCCAACTGAGCGGGAGAAAAAATCAAATATGCCTCTCCGTCTACAGAACTCCCTATATGAAGCACTATAGCAGATACATTTTCGTAATTATTTCTGAGTTTTAACCTCTTATCCTTAGTAAGCGTACCTATATGATAGTTAAAATGTTTCATCTTGGAAAGGGCGCAGACATCTATATTTATGTCTTTGAGATACTCTATACTCTCAAGAAAATCCTCATACCTATGCAGAGCCTCTTCACTGTCATTTAACCTGTCTTTTACAGGAAATACCTTTTCCGCTATCTTTTCAAGTTCTGATATAGCCTTATCTATATGCCTTTTTCTATCTATGTCGGTCTTAGGTTCTAACTCCATATCAAGAGCACCTGCCAGATAGCTGAGTTTATCCTGATAGACCTTATAGCTGCTCCTGTTCGACTTGAATTTGAC
>JBHASY010000068.1:0-2794 GCA_041831635.1 Acetoanaerobium sp.
ATATACTGTCTTAAGTCCGGGAAAACTACTGCTATTGCTGACACAAACTTTGCTTTTCTGCTTGCTAAGTCATATCCTTTCAAAAGTCCTAACAGCTTTTCGTTGTTTTTTTCGTCTGTCGCTCCGTCGCCTGAAAATCTTGCAGAATAAACACCGGGTCTGCCACCCAGTACATCTACCATAAGTCCGGAGTCGTCGGCTATAGCGGCTTTCCCTGTAAGTCTCATTACTTCTTTTGCTTTTATCACTGCATTTTCTTCAAAGGTTGAGCCTGTTTCTTCTATTTCTAAATTCTCTAAACCTACATCTTTTAAGGACAATAATTCTACCCCGAAATCTGCAAGTATATTTCCTATTTCTTCTATCTTATGATAATTTGAAGAAGCGATTACCATCTCCTGCTTAGGTCTTGGAGAGATCAATGAAGATATAGGTTCTCCTATGGACTTTCTTTGGATTTTCATCAGTTCTTCATTGCCTTTTTCCGCCAAATCTAACAACTCCATAAGTTGATTTTTAGAAAACGGGTGCTCTTCTCCTGTCCCCTGAACTTCTATGAACTCACCTTTATCAGTCATTACTACGTTCATATCAACTTCTGCGTTTGAGTCCTCTTCGTAACATAAGTCAAGTACAGGATTTCCTTTTACTATTCCTACACTTACAGCACTTACGAAAGCTTTTATCGGAAAATTTTTTATCACTTCTTTTTCGTAAAGTTTTGCCACTGCATCACAAAGTGCCACGAATGCTCCTGTAATAGAGGCTGTCCTAGTTCCGCCGTCAGCTTGAATCACGTCGCAGTCTATCCAAACAGTCCTTTCGCCTAATGCTCTCATATCTACTACAGACCTGAGTGCTCTTCCTATAAGTCTTTGGATTTCATGTGTTCTTCCATCTATTTTGCCTCTGACCGAGTCTCTGATTTTCCTCTGATGAGTGGATCTGGGTAACATAGAATACTCTGCGCTTATCCACCCTGTTCCTGTATTTTTCAGAAAAGGAGGAACTTTTTCCTCTATAGAAGCATTACACAACACCACTGTGTTTCCAAATTCTATCAGAACTGAACCTTCAGCATATTTCGTAAAATTTTTAGTTATCTTTATTTCCCTTAAAATATTTCTTTCTTTTGACATCTGCCTCTCCTTTTATGGCTAATAGCCTTTAAAATATCTGTTTACTGCTTTTACTATGCCCTCTACCATAGAGTTTTGATAAGCATCGTCTTTTAAATTTTCAAGCTCTGATGAGTTCGTCATATATCCCAGTTCTAACAAGACAGCAGGAACTTTGGTTTTGTTCAGCACTACCAGATTTGGTCTTGGTATTATCTTCCTGTCCTTTGCTCCTGAAGCTTTTACCATTTCACTTTGGAATATTTCCGCTACTACTTTATTGTCATCTGTAGGATAGTAAAGGGTTTCTATCCCGCTAACCGTATTTTTCCCCGTAGCATTGTGGTGTATGCTTATGAATAAGTCTGCGTCAGGAGTATTTGCCGCACTTGCTCTATCAACCAACTCTATGAATACATCGGTATCTCTGGTTGTGATTATATCATAACCTTCTTGTTTTAGTCTTTCAGAAAGTTTCTTCGATATGATAAGATTAAGCTCCTTTTCCGTGGTTTTTCCTGCAACCGCTCCGGGGTCTTTCGCTCCATGACCTGCATCCAAGACTATAATAGGAGTAGGTCTGTTTTGTTTAGTAAATTTTATACCTACCTTAGAATTCGTTCCGTTATCGGTTACAGTATAATTTACTCTTTCTTTTAACTTAAATATTACCTTTACATCTTGACCTTGATTTACTACTTCTATAGAGGTCAGGTTTCTGTCGTCTATGTTTCTAACTTCCTGCTGTAGATTTGATATATCAGACGAAACAGTTAGTTCTACTACATTTGAAAACATATCAAAATTAACCGTAGCATTAGAAGACGAAGCAAGTCTAAGTTCAAACTTCGAGTTCACTCTGTCTGTGCTGTAGCTTATATTTGAGTTCTTAGGTTTTTGAGACTTATAAATAACATCTATGGAACCTGCATTCTGTTTGATTTGAATTTCTGCTCTTTTTACATCATCTTTCAATTTCAAAGTTATTCTCAGCTTATTTTCAGCCTCATGATAAAATGAATTCATTTCTTTGATAAATCCACTGTTTGAATAGATTTTGTTCTCATCAAGAGCGGAATTTATGCTTGCACCTTGAATATCTATCACCAATCTCTCAGGGTCTGACAAGAAGAAATTTGAACTACTAAGTCCGCTTGTTCCTGTTATGTTGAAGATTTCATTATCCATATTTTGCTGAGATAGACTGTATGAAACAGGTTTTCCAAGTAAATTCTTACTGCTTCCTGTTTGTGTAGTATTCGGTTGTGTATTGCTTACTTGATTGTTTTCTGTGTTAGCAGTATCAGGTTGTGTTGTTGTTTGAGTGTTGTTTGTCGGTACGGTAGTAGGATCTACCTCTACTATAGGAACCGGATTTACATTTATCCCCGGGTCTGTCGTCTGATTACCGGTGTTATTTTGAACTACTGTAACTCCCGATAAATCTAAACTGTCTAATATATCATCTGTATTTACTACAGAGTCGGTCGGAAATAATGCCGGCTCCGATGATGCTGAAATAAGGTCAGTGCTGTTATTTGCAGCATTGTAATTTACAGTAAGTGAAAATTCATCAGCTATAAATTTCAGCGGAACCATAGTTCTGCTGTTCACTATCATAGGCGCTACTTTATCAGGAAGCGTTTTTGATTTTCCATTTACTTTAGCAGTCGAAC
>JBHASY010000069.1:0-2972 GCA_041831635.1 Acetoanaerobium sp.
GTTTTTAGAAAAGAAGAGCTCTTCTACAGCTATATCGTCTATGTCATAAGAAGAAATAATTTTATTTAAGGCATTAAATATGAGTTCTAAACGCTCAGGATAAGATAAATCCGGCTTAGTCCTTATAACCCCGTAATCCAAAACTTTAAACTTATTACCTGTATATTCTACTATTCCATACCCTACTATAGCAATGCCGGGATCAATTCCTAATACAATCATGCTGTTTCTCCATTTAAATGTTTCATTTCGTTGTAAAGAAAAATTGCAGTAACAATAGAAGCTGTAAAATCTGAAATCGGTCCGGCAAGCCATACCCCCATAAGTCCCAGATATTTAGGCAGGATAATAATCATAGGAATTAAAACTATAACCTGTCTAAGTAAACTTAAAAACATAGCTTTTGGTGCTTTGCCAACTGCTTGAAAATAATTTGCACTTATTATTTGAAATCCAATTATAGGCAACATAGACAAAAATATTCTCATACCTACAGTAGTGGCTTTAATAAGTTCAGGATTATCATTAAATATCTTTATAAGACTTACTGTGTAAAATTGAGTCAATATAAATCCTAAGGTAGATACTGCTGTTCCTGCTAAAACTGCAAGTTTTAATGCGCTTTTTACTCTTTTATACTCTCTTGCTCCATAGTTAAAACCGATTATGGGTTGGGAACCTTGATTTATTCCAAAAATAGGCATTAAGAAAAACATCGCAACAGCAGTTATTACCGTCATTGCTCCTATAGCCATGTCCCCTCCATAGATTTTTAATGCATTATTAGATATTATACTAACTAGACTTGCTGCTATCTGCATAAAAAAAGGAGCTATTCCTATTGCAAAAATATGTTTTATAATACGAAGTTCCGGTTTCAAATTAGATGATTTTAGTTTTAAATTGCTTCTTCCGGACAAAAAATGATTCAAAACCCAAACCATAGATATAAACTGAGATATTATAGTTGCCAAAGCCGCTCCTTTTATTCCCATACCAAAGGTAAAAATAAAAACAGGATCTAAAACTATATTTATAACTGCACCTATCAGCATAGTGTACATTGCCGTTTTTGGATTTCCCTCAGCCCTAATTATGTTGTTAATGCCAAAACCAATTCCTTGAAAAATTCCTCCTGCAAGTATGATGGAAATATAGTCATCAGCATATCCTATAGTTTCACTACTTGCTCCAAACAAATATAACAAATTCGTTTTAAATATATAAGAAAAAATCATTACTATTGATATAATAACTACAATCAAGGTTACTGCGTTTCCGAGGATTTTTTCCGCCTCTTGCTTTTTATTTTGTCCTAATCTAATAGAAATTATCGATCCGGAGCCTATCCCTACCAACATACCGAATGCCATCAGTATAGTCATAAAAGGTAGATTCAGTCCTATACCTGTCATAGCAAGTGCTCCTAAACGACCTATATACATCCTGTCTACAACGTTATATAAAGCATTTACCATCATTCCGACGATTGCAGGGATGGAGAATTTTAATAATAACTTCCATATATTTTCATTTTTAAGTTCTGATTGTTTGTCCATTCCTCTCCTCTTTCCAAACTAGGTTCACTACAACTATAGACATAAAACATTCTATCACATAATACTTTATATCAAAAGGAAAATGCAATGTTGCAATAGAATTGTAAGATTGAAATAGAATTATACTTTTTAAACTTTTGGTTTATAAAAATAAAAACGCCTCTTTTAGCTGACAAAGGTAGACCGGTCTTTATCAAATAAAGAAGCGTTATTCACAATTAGGCTATTATATTACTCTTGAAGATTGTGGTAAACATTTTGAACATCATCGTCTTCTTCGAGCATATCCATCATTTTATCCATACTTTTCTTTTGTTCTTCTGAAATAGCGGTGTATGTTTGAGGTATCATTTCAATATCCGCTGTTGCAAAAGAGTATCCATTTTCAGATAGAGAGTCTTTAACTTGCGAGAAACCTTCTGTATCTGTCAAGATTACGAAACAATCTTCCTCTACAATAAAATCTTCCGCCCCTGCTTCTAAGGCTTGCTCCATAAGAGTGTCTTCCGATATCTCGTCTGTCTTTTCTATGATAATTTGACCCTTTCTGTCAAACATAAAGCCTACGCAGCCTGCCGTTCCTAAGTTGCCTCCGTTTTTGTCAAGATAATATCTCATATTGCCCGCAGTTCTATTTTTATTGTCGGTAAGAGTTTCAATTATAACAGCTACTCCACCGGGACCGTAGCCTTCGTACGTCATATGCTCATAGCTTTCGCCCTCACCTGAACCTATACCTTTTTTAATTGCACGTTCGATGTTATCATTTGGCATATTTTCACTTTTTGCCTTGTCTATCGCATTTTTTAAAGCTGCGTTGTACTCAGGGTCGCCTCCACCCATTTTAGCCGCTACCGAAATAAGTCTCGCATATTTTGTGAAAATCTTAGCTCTTTTTGCATCTTGTTTTCCTTTTTTGTTGATAATATTTCCTATACGTCCCAAATTAAATCCTCCTTAAAATACACTATATACTACATTTTGATTTTTAAAAATAAATAAATTTTAATTTCAATCCAGTTCAACCATAAAATTCTAACATAAATAAAATTTATAGTAAATGGTTTGGTTTTTTCTCCTAAAAATTTTTTGTAAGGAAAGTAGCAATTAGCACAAAAAAATACTGAGGGTAGTCTCCCTAGTATTTTTTTAGTTAATATAAAACCTAATACAACTATTATTTTATTTCATTATATAACATAAAACTAAACCGGAGAAAAATTTATTATTAAATTTATAAAAATTGCTAGGTATAATTTTTTAATATAAAAGCCTAAAATTATTATTTTTCTCCTAAAATTGCATATACGCAATGCCCATACACTATGTTTAAATTACTATCTGTAGCTTTTTTTATAACTTCATCATCCCAAGTGTTTGGCTGAAACCACAGATATTTAACTCCTTTTTTTA
>JBHASY010000070.1:0-18947 GCA_041831635.1 Acetoanaerobium sp.
CCGGGAGACAACATCACAATAACAGTAGAATTGATCACACCGATAGCAATGGAAGAAGGACTGAGATTTGCAATAAGAGAAGGTGGAAGAACAGTAGGAGCGGGTGTTGTTGCTACAATAGTAGAATAATTATATAAAAAACACATAGGATTTTTCCTATGTGTTTTTTATATAATTAAGATTGACTTTTACTTGTTAATCTGATAACTTATGAAGAAATATATATTTTTACATACTGGAGGAATTTATGCAAAACAATAATCAAATCATTGAAAACAAAGTAGTTACGGCAGACCCTACGGCACTGGGACAGTTCGGTCTTGCTATGGTAACTTTGGTAGCTGCATCACAAAAACTCGGTCTTACGGACGGAACTGCTCTTGTAGTACCATGGGCTATTTTTTTGGGAGCCTGTGCGCAGTTATTTGCTGCGTTTAAAGATGCACAGAAAAACAATGTTTTCGGAACTACTGTTTTTGGAGCGTATGGATTTTTTTGGCTGGGAGTAGCTATGACTTGGATGATTCAAAACGGTGTGTTCGGAGAAACCATGGCGGTAAATGCGGATGTTCGTCAGTTAGGGGTGGCATTTATAGGATACTTTATATTCACTATGGGAGCAACATTAGTGGCTGCGGAAACAAACAAGCATTTATTTGCAATTATGTGCTTTATCGACTTGCTTTTCTTGGGACTGTTCTGCTCGGTTCTTGGAATTATGGAACACGAAATGCATTTATTAGCTGCATACTCAGAACTTGCTATTTCAATCCTTGCCTTTTATGGAGCGATAGCACATTTAGCAAACAACCATTTTGGGAGAGAGTTTCTTCCGCTTGGAAAACCGTTTGGAATATTCAAAAAATAATCAAGACTTAAAATACTCAAGGAAACTTGAGTATTTATTTTGTATAAAATGACTTTTTAAAAAATTTATCAAATTAGTATAAATTTTAGCGTAAAGGTTTGACAGATTCAATTTTAAGGAGTAATATTTTATTAAATAGTTATGATATTTGTATATTCATAGATAATTTTATAAAATTGTAAGCGTATATATCTATGTGTGATTGTGTGATTGTGAGATTTCGTGCATAATTATGCGTGGAGGGAGGGTATTTTTTTATGAAGATAACTCAGGAATCGGATTATGCACTTAGGATAGTACATTATTTGGCTAATCAGCAAAAGAGCAGGGTAGGGGCTTCAGTAATTGCAAAAGCCCAAGATGTTCCTCTTAGATTTGCACTTAAAATTCTTAGAAAACTAAATGCAGCAGGTATAACAAAGGCTTACAGAGGAGTGTCAGGGGGGTATGCTCTTATGAAAGAAGCCGAGAGTATATCTTACAAAGAGGTGATAGAGGCTATAGAGGGAGATGTTTTCCTGAATAGATGCCTTGCAGACAAGACAAACTGTACACGAGATGCAGCAGACGAATGTGATATGCATAGAAAACTTCAAGAAATACAGAAGTTTTTGGACGAAGAACTTGGCAATGCAAAGTTTGTAAATACATAGGAAATGAAGAAGGATTGTCGAGAAATTTTCAGACAATCCTTTATTTGATTTTAAATTTATATCTTGTAAAATTTTGCACATATTTTTGTTTAGCTATACATATGTTATAACCTAAGTTCATATATTAGACGGCTTTGTTTTGGGTATAAATTCATTAAAAATTTTTAGGATAGGAGATTAGATTTTATGGACAACAATGTGTTATTAGCATTTGGACTTACAGTTTTTGCCGGATTATCAACAGGAATAGGTAGTGCTATTGCTTTTTTTGCAAAAACTACCAGTAAGAAATTTTTATCCGTATCACTTGGTTTTTCAGCCGGAGTTATGATTTATGTGTCTATGATCGAAATATTTTTCAAGGCACAGGACTCTCTTGTATCGGCACTGGGAGACAAGCAGGGAAGCTGGGCAACTGTAGCAGGTTTTTTTGGGGGGATGGGAGTGATAGCCCTTATAGATAAGGTAATACCGTCTTACGAAAATCCTCACGAAATCAGAAATGTAGAGGATATGCAAATGCAAAATGAGCCTGAAGATATAAAAGAGTATGTTGATAAGTTAGCAAGTGAAGAAAATAGTGAAAAATTAGAGCTTAAAGCAGGAGATTACAACGAAAAAGATAAACGAAAACTTATGAGAATGGGTCTATTCACTGCACTTGCAATAACTATACACAATTTCCCTGAAGGACTTGCAACCTTTGCATCAGCACTTCACGACCCGTCGCTGGGGATAGCTATTGCAATAGCGATAGCGATTCATAACATACCTGAGGGAATAGCCGTTTCAGTACCGATTTATTTTGCTACGGGAAATAAGCAAAAAGCGTTTAAATTTTCTTTTTTATCAGGACTTTCAGAACCTGTAGGAGCTATGGTAGGGTATACGCTTCTTAGACCGTTCTTTAACGATGTAACATTTGGAATTTTATTTGCGGCAGTGGCAGGCATTATGGTATTTATTTCATTTGATGAACTGCTTCCGTCAGCCAGAGAGTATGGAGAGCACCATTTATCTATATATGGACTTATAGGCGGAATGGCGGTTATGGCTGTGAGTCTTGTATTGTTTATGTAGAAGTTATATGGAAGTGGTTTTTGATAATGCTTAAATGAATGATTAAAAAAATTTACAACTATGAGTTATAGTTAAGATAAATATAAATGTCAATTTATTTAAGCTTTATATGCAAAAAATACAATTTGATTTTTGAATTAAACTGTTGACAAATCTATTTTTTTTGATAAATTATAATTAGCACTCTAATAGAGTGAGTGCTAATTATCTAAATGGGTTTTAACTGTAAGAACTAAAAAACAAGTATGTATACAGGACAGAAAGGAAGTTATATCAATGGTAAAAAAGGAATTTAAAGCGGAGTCTAAACGTCTGCTTGATTTGATGGTAAATTCTATCTACACACACAAAGAAATTTTTATAAGAGAGTTAATTTCAAACTCAAGCGATGCTATAGACAAGATATATTACAAGGCACTTACTGACGAAAACATCAGTTTTTCAAAGGATGACTACTTCATAAAAATAGAAGTTGATAAAGACAACAGAATTTTAAAAATCAGCGATACGGGTATAGGTATGACCAAAGATGAATTGGAAGAAAATCTGGGAGTAATTGCTAAGAGCGGCTCACTTGCATTTAAAAAGGAAAATGAAATTAAAGACGGATTTGATATAATAGGACAGTTTGGAGTAGGATTTTACTCTGCATTTATGGTAGCTGACAAGGTAACGGTAATCAGCAAGGCTTTAGGAGAAGATAAAGGATATAAATGGGAGTCTACAGGAGCGCAAGGATATACTATAGAAGAAAGTGAAAAGACTGAAGTAGGAACTCAGATTATTCTTAATATCAAGGCAAATACAGAAGACGAAAGTTATGACGACTACTTAAATGAATATAGGCTTCGCTCCATCATAAAGAAATACTCGGATTTTGTAAGGTATCCTATAAAAATGGATATGAAAACCAGCAAATTAAAAGAAGGCAGTGAAGCGGAGTTTGAAGAGGTAATAGAAGAAGAGGTACTAAACAGTATGGTTCCTCTATGGAGAAAAAATAAAAATGAATTGACTAAAGAAGATTATGAAAACTTCTACTTGGAAAAACACTATGGATTTGATAAGCCTCTTAAGTATGTGCATATCAGTGCCGACGGTGCTGTCAGATATAACGCTGTACTTTATATTCCCGAAAAAATGCCTTTTGATTTTTACACTAAAGAATATGAAAAAGGTTTGGAGCTTTACTCCAGCGGAGTAATGATAATGAATAAATGTGCAGACCTGCTCCCTGATTATTTCAGCTTTGTAAAGGGCATGGTCGATTCTGAGGATTTATCTTTAAATATCTCAAGAGAACTACTTCAACACGATAGACAGCTTAAACTCATAGCTAAAAAAATAAAAGATAAAGTAAAAAGTGAGCTTTTAAGTTTACTCAAAAATGACAGAGAAAAATACGAAGAGTTTTTCAAAAATTTTGGAAGACAATTAAAATACGGAATTTACAGCAATTATGCAGTGGAAAAAGAAGTGCTTCAAGATTTACTTATGTTCTACTCTTCTACTGAAAAGAAAATGGTTACCTTAGACGAGTATGTAGAGCGTATGAAAGAAGAACAAAAATATATATACTATGCAGCAGGAGAGTCAAACGACAGACTCGACAAACTGCCTCAAACTGAACTTCTTACTGATAAAGGGTATGAAATTCTTTATTTTACAGATGAGGTAGACGAATTTGCAATAAAGATGTTAATGTCATATAAAGAAAAAGAGTTTAAATCTGTATCCAGCAAAGATTTAGGAATAGATATAGAGGAAGAAAACAAAAAGACGCAGGAAATAAAAGAAGAAAATAAAGACCTGTTTGAATTTATGAAAGAATCCCTTGACGGAAAAGTTAAAGATGTCAGACCTTCAGTGAGATTAAAAAACCATCCTGTGTGCCTATCTGCCGATGGAGAGCTTAGTATAGAAATGGAAAAAATCCTAAGTGCTATGCCAAATTCAGAAGGTGCAAAAGCTGAAAAAGTGTTGGAATTAAACATAAATCACGAGATGTTTGAAAGTCTAAAAACTGCCTTCGAAAATGACAAAGATAAGCTAAAAATGTACACTGACTTACTTTATAATCAGGCTCTGCTTATAGAGGGACTTAGCATATCGGATCCGGTGGAGTTTACAAACAATATATGTAAGTTGATGTTATAATTAAAAAATCATCCTATCCTCGAAATTTTTTCTTATGATGAGACGAATTATTCAACTACAAAGCCGGTGGCAAGTAGATAGTAAGTGATAAAATTCAAAGTATGAATAGATGAGGAACTTTTACTCAAAAGTTCCTCTCAATAAATCCGAGTATCAAAAGATGAGCAGGATAAAAAACATAAAATACCCATCTTGGAAGTATGCTCGGATAAACGTTTTTAAATTTTTTGATTATAGGAATACTGAGCAACGTAAGGCTTTGAGTTATCATAGCAGAAATGTCGATGAGCAGAGGAAGAATATATATCAGTTTTGGATAGATAGATTTTTCTTCGACAGAGAAGTTATAAAAAACCAGCACCATAGTTACTCCATACATAGCATAGTCAGTGTCTAAAAGAAAAGCTGTCAGTATCATAGCAACTACTCCAATATAGCAAAGGGCTATATTTTTTTTGTCATTTTTATATTCTTTAGCTTGGTTTATAAATTTTATAGCCATAAGTGCAAAACAAAAAGTAAAGCCTACATTTAATCCGGGATGCCACATAATTGCAGGGTCTGCAAAAAATCTAACTCCCGGCAGAAAAGACTTAAACGAAAATTCTAAGAAAGGCATATCAGCTATATCTGTTTGTAAAAATGAATATACAAATGGAATTTGAGATACAAGTGAGAAGATAAGCATTCGAGATATATAAACGTTTAAATCTCTTGTTCTTTTTGCTCCTACAGCGACCATATATGCAAATATAGGAAAGGCTAATCTTCCTATGATACGCAGAAAAAAAATATCAGGGAGCAGTGTAGCTCCTATGTGGTCGATAAGCATAATTACAAGTGCGATAAATTTTAGCATAATAACCTCCTAAGTTTCCAATTCATAGCTGTATGAATATATATCATACTTGTTGTAGATATAGTTTAATGTTTTCCAAATGTCCTCTTCATTTTGTCCGAAGGTAAGTATATAAATTTTTATGCTCATATAATTTGTTTCGTCAGAACGTCTGCTTTCAATTCCCCTTATAGTGATGTTTTTGTTTTCTATAAAAGACCTGAAACTTCTTATTACCTCTTCTTCATGAGAATCGTTGCACTGAAACTTTATTTTATAGTTAAATTCCATGTCTCTATTTCCGTATCTACTATGTTCGACTCTGGTTGCAAGAGGCTTTAGAAAAATATTTGCACCCAGAATAAAAGCGGTTCCGATGAAAGCATAGCTTATATATCCTTGGCTTATAAGAACACCTATTGCGGCAGAGCACCAAAGAGTAGCAGCTGTGTTTAATCCCCTTATAGTAAAGCCATCTCTCATTATGACCCCACCACCTAGAAATCCCATACCTGATATAACCTGTGCAGCCAGTCGTGCTTGTTCGTTTGGAGCGTTGTACATAGAAAAAGATAAAAACAAAAATGAACCTATGCAGACCAAAACATTCGTAACTATAGCTGCCATTTTGTGTCGTAACTGTCTTTCTGAACCTATAAATAAACCGCAAATAAAAGCGATAAATAATCTCTGGGCGAAAATTTCTATAGTCATATAAAACTCCTTTCAAAGTGAAGCGCGTTGTATATGTTTGTTTAATAAATTTTTTATTAAAAAGTTTTTTAATAACTTTACCATATTTGTATTTTAAATTAAAGTTAAACTTGGTTAATAACTTGAATTTATTTGGGTATAAAACATAAGTAAAAAGTTTATAATTTTAAAAACATGATATCAGAATGTTAAGGATTTTGTTTTTAGCAGAATCATAGCGTGAATTATTGAAAGGGGAATATTTATGGCAAAAGAACTTGTAGCATTTTTTAGTGCAAGCGGAAAAACAGAAAAATTGGCAAAAAAATTGGCTTTGACAATAGGTGCCGATTTACATGAAATAGAGCCGAAAGTAAGTTATACATTAGAAGATTTGAATTGGAGAGATGCAAACAGTCGCAGTACCGTAGAAATGAGAGATAGAGCTTTTCGCCCTGAAATTTCAAGTGATGTAAGAAATATGAATCAGTATAGCACGGTGTATGTTGCATTTCCTATTTGGTGGTATATTGCACCGACCATTGTCAATACATTTTTAGAAAAATACGATTTAAAAGGCAAGAAAATTATACCTGTAGCAACTTCTGGCGGTAGTAATATGGGAAAAACAAATGAAGAACTTGCTCCTTCGTGTGAAGGGGCAGATCTAAGAGAAGGCAGAGTTTTTTCGCCAAATGCAAGTGAAGAGGAATTGAAATCTTGGGCAGAAAGTTACAGATAAAAAATAGCGAACAATAAAGAGGTTATGAAAAATAACCTCTTTTTATTGTAATTATAAATTTAATAAATATCTGTTGTATTTTATAAATAAAAATGATACAATTAAACAAAAGTTAATTTAATAAATAAAAGCTTATAAAAAAGGAGGTTGGCATGACTTCTAGGGAAAGAGAAATATTGGAAATACTAAAGAAAGAGCCGATGATAGCACAGCAGATTTTGGCAGATAGACTTAAGATAAATAGGTCATCTGTAGGTGTGCATATAACAAATCTTATGAAAAAAGGTTATATTATGGGCAAAGGCTATATAGTGAGTGAGGAAAAAAAAGTGACTGTAATTGGAGGCTCTAATATAGATTTGCAAGGATTTCCAAGCGAAAAGCTGAAGCTATACGACTCAAATCCCGGCAAGATTGAAACATCCTTAGGAGGAGTAGGCAGAAATATCTCGGAAAACCTTGCAAGGTTGGATATTCCTGTAAGACTGATATCAGCGGTAGGTAACGATTTTTACGGTCAAAAACTCATAAAAGAAAGCGAATATATAGGTATAGATATGAAAAACTCTTTGATATCCGACAGCTATCCTACTTCGATGTATCTGTCTATAATGGACGAGCAAAATGATATGAGAGTGGCTATATCTCAAATGGACATATATGAACTGATAGACGAAAATTTCATTCAAGAAAATCAAATGCTTTTAAAAAGTGCAAGCATAATCGTGCTTGATACAAATATTCATAAAAAAGCCATAGACTATATATGTATGAATTTTTCCGATATACCTATATTTGTGGATCCGGTATCCGGCAAAAAAGCCATGAGATTAAAGGATTCATTAGAATATATTCATACTATAAAGCCAAACAGACATGAAGTAGAGGATTTATTGGGCTTACAGATTGAAACTATAGACGATATAAGAAAAGCCGGAGAAAAATTTTTAGAAAAAGGACTAAAGCAAGTATTTATAAGTATGGGAAGTGAGGGAGTATTTGCCTGTGATGAAAAAACAGAGATATTTTCAAAGGCAAAAACAAATGATATAAAAAGTGCAACGGGAGCAGGAGATGCTTTTATGGCAGGAATAGTAAGTGCATATTTAAAGGGAAGTAAGATCGATAAAACTTGTACCTACGCAACTGGAGCCTCGCTTACAGCACTGAAAAGTTACAGCACTATAAATCCGGCGATGTCAGAATCTGAAATAGAAAAAACATTGACTGATATAGAGTTTGAAATTAAATTATATTAAAAAAACGGAGGAAATTATGAAAAATTATTTAGAACTTAGCCCTGAGGTAGAAAAAGCAATAGTGGAGAAAAGACCGGTAGTAGCACTTGAATCAACTATAATATCACATGGAATGCCTTATCCTCAAAATTTAGAAACTGCTCTTAAGGTTGAAGAAATAATAAGAGAAAATGGAGCAGTACCTGCAACTATAGGCATAATGAAAGGGAAGTTGAAAGCAGGGCTTACAAGGCAGGAACTGGAATATTTTGCAACAGCTAGCGACATAGCAAAGGTAAGCAGAAGAGATTTGCCTTATATCACAGCGAATAAACTAAGTGGAGCGACTACGGTAGCCTCGACTATGATAATCGCTCATATGGCAGGGATAAATGTATTTGTGACAGGAGGAATAGGAGGAGTGCATAGAGGAGCTGCAGATACTTTTGATATATCCGCAGACCTTATGGAACTTGCTCAGACGCCTGTTGCTGTAATATGTGCAGGGGCAAAATCTATACTGGATATAGGACTCACTCTGGAGTATTTAGAAACTCAGGGAGTTCCGGTACTGGGATACCAAACTGAAAACTTCCCGGCTTTTTACACCAGAGAAAGCGGATATAAAGCAGATTATAGCATAGAAAATCCGAGGATTATGGCTAAGGTTATATCAGACAAATGGAATATGAAACTAAAGGGTGGAGTAGTAGTAGGAAACCCTATTCCAAAAGAATATGAATTGCAACCTGAGTTTATCAACAAGTCTATAGAAGAAGCTTTAGAAAAAGCCGAAGTTGAGGGAATAAAAGGAAAGAAAGTAACTCCGTTCTTGCTTGACTATCTCAAAAAAGCAACAGAAGGAGAAAGTTTAAAAGCAAATATAGAACTTGTTTATAACAATGCCAGAGTAGGAGCCCAAATTGCGACAGAACTGGCTAAATTATAATAAGTTTAACAAGAAAGCAAAGAGGTGAATATAAATGAACATGGAAAAATTAACTCAGAAGTCTCAAGAAGCCATAGTTCAATCACAAGAAATGGCTTTGAGACTCGGCCACCAGCAGATGGATACTGAACATCTACATTATGCACTACTTGCAAGTGAAGATAGCCTTATATCTAAGCTATTGACAATGATGGGGAAAAATACTTCAGCTATTTTGACAGACCTTGGAGAGTATTTAGAAAAACTTCCAAAAGTTCATGGAGAGTCTGTAAGCAGTGTATATCCATCCAGAAGATATAACGAAATACTTGTAAAGGCTCAAGATGAAGCTAAATCATTTAAAGATGAATATATCTCGGTAGAGCATTTGTATCTTGCTATTTTAGAACAAAATAAAGGATATAATAAAGAAATAATCAAAAAATATCATATTGATAAAAATGAATTTCTTCAGGCTCTTAGCAAGGTGAGAAGCAATCAGAAAATAAGCAACCAAAATCCTGAGGACACTTATGATGTTTTGAATAAATACGGCAGAGATTTGGTTGAGATGGCTAAAAAAGGCAAGATAGATCCTGTCATCGGAAGAGATGAAGAGATAAGAAGAACTATTAGAATCCTATCCAGAAGAACCAAAAATAATCCTGTGCTTATAGGAGAGCCGGGGGTAGGAAAAACTGCTGTAGTAGAAGGACTTGCACAAAGGATAGTAAATCATGATGTACCTGAAGGATTAAAGGATAAAACCATATTTGCACTGGACATGGGGGCACTTATTGCCGGAGCAAAATACAGAGGGGAGTTTGAAGAAAGGCTTAAAGCTGTGCTAAATGAAGTTTCAAAATCAGAAGGACAAATTATTCTGTTTATTGATGAGTTGCATACTATAGTCGGAGCAGGAAAAACCGAAGGAGCTATGGATGCAGGAAATCTGTTAAAACCTATGCTTGCAAGAGGAGAGCTTCATTGTATAGGAGCGACGACACTGGATGAATATCGTAAGTATATAGAAAAGGATGCTGCACTGGAAAGAAGATTTCAACCGGTTTTGGTAGAACAGCCTGATGTAGAGGATACCATATCTATACTGAGAGGAATAAAAGAAAAGTTTGAAATCCATCACGGTGTCAGGATTACCGATAACGCTATTATCGCTTGTGCAGTGTTGTCAAACAAATATATATCAGATAGATTTCTGCCTGATAAAGCAATAGATTTGATGGATGAAGCGGCTTCAATGATAAGAACTGAGATAGACAGTATGCCTACAGAAATAGATGCAGTAAGCAGAAAAATAATGCAGATGGAAATAGAACAACAGGCACTCAAAAAAGAAACTGACGCTTCATCTAAAGCAAGACTTGAAGACCTTCAAAAAGAGATAGCGGTCTTAAAGGAACAATATAGTTCAATGAGAAGTCAGTGGGAACTGGAAAAAGAAAATATAATCAAAATAAAAGATCTGCAAAAAGAAATAGAGCAAACAAGGCATAAAATTGAAGAAGCAGAAAGAAGATATGATTTAGAAGAACTGGCTATGTTAAAGCATGGTAAACTTCCGCAACTCGAGAAACAACTGGAAAGTGAAAGAGAAAATCAAGTAAAAAATAAAGCGCAGTTATTAAAAGAAGAGGTAACTGAAGATGAAATAGCTGAGATTATATCAAAATGGACAGGGATACCTGTAAGTAAACTAATAGAAAGTGAAAGAGAAAAACTGCTTCATCTTCCTGAACTTCTTCATAAAAGAGTAATAGGACAAGATGAAGCTGTGGATTTGGTAGCTGATGCGGTTCTAAGAGCAAGATCAGGTCTTAAAGACCCGAGAAGACCTATAGGCTCGTTCATATTTTTGGGACCGACCGGAGTAGGTAAGACTGAACTTGCAAAAGCTCTGGCTCAAGCTTTGTTTGATACCGAAGAGAATATAGTAAGAATAGATATGAGCGAATATCAGGAAAAACACGCCGTAGCCAGACTTATAGGAGCTCCTCCCGGATATGTAGGCTATGAAGAAGGCGGTCAGCTTACTGAAGCTGTAAGAAGAAAACCGTATAGTGTAATCTTATTTGACGAGATTGAAAAGGCACATCCTGAAGTATTTAATACTTTGCTTCAGTTGCTTGATGACGGAAGGCTTACAGATTCAAAAGGAAAGACTGTAAACTTTAAAGACACTGTAGTAATAATGACTTCAAACATAGGGAGTAACCTGCTATTAGACGGGATGCATGAGTCAGGAGAGATTTCGGATAATGTGAAAGAAGACGTATTAACTATACTAAGAGCCAACTTTAAGCCGGAGTTTTTGAACAGAATAGATGATATAATAATGTTTAAACCTCTTACAAAGAGCGAAATAGTAAAAATAGTAGAACTCAGTCTGGCAGATATTCAAAAAAGATTACAAGATAGGCATATAAAACTTAAGGTAAGTGAAGATGCAAAGATTTTAATTGCAGAAAATTCTTACTCACCTGTATATGGAGCAAGACCTGTAAAAAGATATCTGCAAAAAAATATAGAAACTCCTATCGCAAGGTTACTGATTCAAGGAGAGGTTCAAGATTATCAAACAATTTATATTGATAAACATGGGGAAGAACTATCCATTAGCAGTGAAATCTGATAGAATATCTAATTAAGGGATGGTTTTGCCATTCCTTAATTTGAATCTAAAAGTGAAAAGAGGAACTGTGATGGATTTGTCTAAATCAAATATTAAAAAAATACTGGGGATAATAACTTTTACTATAGTTCTCTATACGGCTATTTTAAATTTACCTAAAGTTTTATCGGTTATAGTGTATATTTTTTCGCTTTTGAAACCGTTTATTACAGGGCTTGGGATGGCATTTGTATTGAATGTAATAATGAAACAGATCGAAGATTTTTTTAAAAAGAGATTGAGGCAGTCAAAAAACATCAAAAATCCTTCAAAAATTGAAAAATTTATAAGACCTGTTTCATTACTGCTTAGTATTTTTTCAGTGATTGCCATGGTTTGGATACTCTTGTTTTTAATAGTTCCTGAAATAAAGAATACATTAGGGATTATATCTAATGAATTTCCGAATTTTATAAAAAAAATTCAAGATTGGATAGAGACATCGATGACATCCTTGCCATCAGAGATGGATTCAACTTCAACTTTGAATTTAAACTGGGAAAAAGTCGAACAGTGGGTATCACAGCTTATATCGAAAGGAAGCTCTGCACTTTTTAGCACTACTGTAGGAATTACTTCATCTATATTTGGGGCATTATTAAATTTTGCACTCGGACTTGTATTTGCGATTTATGTTCTTTTGCAAAAAGAAACTCTTGCCGGACAGTTAAAAAAACTTTTATATGCTTATCTTCCGGAGAATGTTGTAATGGAAATTTTGGATATAGCAAATCTTTCTAACAATATTTTTTCAAGTTTTGTATCAGGACAGTTTTTAGAAGCAATTATTTTAGGAGTGCTTTGCTTTATAGGGATGTTTATACTTGGGCTTCCATATGCTTTGGTAATTTCTACGCTTGTCGGTTTTACCGCTCTTATACCGGTAGTTGGTGGATTTATAGGAACTGCTGTAGGAGTATTTCTCATACTTATGGTCAGTCCTATAAAAGCTCTTTGGTTTATTATATTCTTCTTGATATTACAACAACTTGAGGGAAATTTAATCTATCCG
Organism: Acetoanaerobium sp.; assembly: GCA_041831635.1. Classification (GTDB taxonomy): domain Bacteria; phylum Bacillota; class Clostridia; order Peptostreptococcales; family Filifactoraceae; genus Acetoanaerobium. The sequence goes on from JBHASY010000070.1 coordinate 12,899, forward strand.
AAGGTCGTAGGAGGATCTATAGGACTTCCAAGTATTTGGGTGCTTGCAGCAGTTACTATTGGAGGCAGTGCTTACGGAGTACCTGGAATGCTTTTAGGAGTTCCGCTAAGTTCAGTATTATATAGTTTGCTTAGAAAATCTGTTAATAAAAGACTTGCGAAAAAATCTATAAAGTCTCAGAATATATAGTTAATACTAAAATTACAAACAGCGTATCTTATTTTTGATTTGCGGTAAGAAAAATAAAGATTTGTTATTGATAGATTCAGATAGAGAGGTTTAGGAGAGGAGGATAGTTATGGAAAAATTTCTAGTAATGGATTCGCCTGTAGGAAAACTCATGTTAGTAGAAGAAGATAAGGAATTAGTTTATTTAGGTTTTGGAGAATACGAAAAAGACAATATACCCGGCGAAGAGACTGAATTTTTAAAAACGGTAAAAACTCAGTTAGAAGAATATTTTGCAGGTAAAAGAAAAAAATTTGATGTAAAGTTAAATCCTAAAGGAACGGAATTTCAAAAAAAAGTGTGGAATAACCTTATGACTATACCTTATGGAGAAACGGCAAGTTATAAAAAGATAGCAACTTTATCAGGAAATGAAAAGGCAAGTAGAGCTGTGGGTATGGCAAACAATAAAAACCCTATATCTATAATAATTCCATGCCACAGGGTGATAGGAAGCAGTGGAAAGCTGGTCGGCTATGGAGGAGGACTTGAAATCAAGGAGTATCTTCTTGAATTGGAGCGAAAAAATAAGGCCTGATTAAAAATGATTTGATTAAAAACTTTAATGACAATTTTTAAATTTATGCTTGACATATAGGCTAATTACATTTAACATAGTCTGTAATTAAAAAACCATAGATTATGAAGAAAAGCGTTGAGTAAGGATAGTAGCAGTGTGGAAGGATTACAGAAAATCGGCGTAGATGAGAGTCCGATATCAATAAATGCTGTGAATGGGCTTACGAGTGGAGACTGAATTTAAAGTAGGAAACCCGGGTTCTCCCGTTATAGAGATAGAATATCGGTCGTAGAGACCCGTATTTGAATGAGTGGGTTTTTATACCAATTTGAGGTGGCACCGCGAGTAATCGTCCTCTATACATAATTGTTATGTATAGAGGATTTTTTTATTTGAAAATAAGGAGGAAATGAAATGAAAAAAAACAATGGCTATTTTGGACAATTCGGAGGAGCGTTTGTACCTGATGAATTAAAAAATGTACTTAAGGAAGTAGAGGAAGCCTTTTATGAGTATATCGAAGATGAAGAGTTTTTAAATGAACTTTCTTACTATCAGCGACAATATATAGGCCGTGAAAATCCGTTATATTTTGCAAAAAGGTTATCCGAACAACTTGGGGGAGCAAAAATTTATTTAAAGAGAGAAGATTTGAACCATACAGGGGCTCATAAAATAAATAATGCAATGGGACAGGTGCTTCTTGCAAAAAGAATGGGTAAAAAGAGAATAATAGCAGAAACAGGTGCCGGACAGCATGGAGTTGCAACAGCGACAGTATGTGCCTTAATGGGAATGGAATGTATAGTTTATATGGGTGCAGTAGATATAAAAAGACAAGAGTTAAATGTTTTTAGAATGGAGATGTTGGGAGCGAAAGTAGTCCCTGTAACTACAGGAACTGCTACGTTAAAGGATGCAGTGGATGAAGCATTGGCGGATTTTGTTGCAAATGCCGACACTACATTTTATCTTCTGGGATCAGCAGTGGGACCTCATCCATATCCTACGATGGTAAGAGAATTCCAAAGTGTTATAGGAAGAGAAGCAAGAAAACAAATCATAGAAACAGAAGGGAAATTGCCTGATTATATAGTGGCTTGCGTGGGAGGAGGAAGTAATGCGATAGGATTATTTGCTCCATTTGTAGAAGATCTTTCAGTAAAAATTGTAGGAGTGGAACCGGGAGGAAAAGGGCTAGATACGAATGAACATGCGGCATCTATTTCAAAAGGAAAAGTAGGAATAATTCACGGCTTTAAGTGTTATACTCTTCAAGACGAAAATGGCGAAGTGCTTCCTGTTCACTCTATAGCTGCCGGACTTGACTATCCGGGAGTAGGACCGGAGCATAGTTATTACAAAGAGAGTAACAGAGCCGATTATGTAGCTGTTACAGATGATGAAGCTATGGAGGCATTTTTCCTTTTATCAAGAACGGAAGGAATAATACCTGCTATAGAAAGTGCCCATGCAGTCGCATATGCAGTTAAGCTGGCAAAAACTTTATCGAAAGATCAGACTATAATAGTCAATCTCTCAGGAAGAGGAGATAAAGATGTAAATCAAGTAAAAGAAATGAATTTATTAAATAAATACTAAAAGATGAACTCCCGGATTATTCTGTGACAAAATCTCATATATGAGTAATCCGGGAGCTTATTATAATATTGATGAAGTTTTAAAAAAATTTGATATAACTAAGACCATCTGCACAGATAAGTAGGATATATCTTACAAAATAGTGAATGACATCAATGCAGAAAAAGTTTCGCACACTTTTTATTTCTTGACATCCACATATTCTTGGAAAAATTCGATTTCTTCTCCCAAAGGACCATAACAAAATGCTATCTTAGCCTTGAGTGCGGGAACAGAATTTATTATTATATCTTTTGGTTCAACGAACACATTATATCCGGACTTTTTGATTTTAGCGATGATATCGTTCATATTATCTGTAGATAATGCTATGTGGCGAATCGCACCTTTACTTTTAATGCCATCTCCGCTCTTAAAAATTTCTATCATACAATTTCCGCTATCTATCATTATACCGTCAGGCCATTCGTATTTTAAATTGAATTCTAATATTTTTAAATAAAAATCTACTGCATTTTCAAATTCTTCTTTAGTGTTGCATTTCATAGAGAAGTGATGTATGCCTTTTATCATTATTTTTTCCTCTAAATTTTATATTTTTCGAAACATTTATTAAAATTCTTTTATTAAAATTCGTTGCTCTGTTTTCCAACCGAAAATTCCGCCTGTATGGATGAAAAGTATGTTTTTATGATTAGAAAAATTACCTTTCCTGATTTCTTTGTAAAGACCATAAAAGGATTTTCCTGTATAGACAGGATCAAAAGCAACTCCTTCAAGAGAAGCTATGTGCTTTATGAAATCTATTTCTTCTTTTGTACTAAGGCCGTAGCCTCTCCCTGCATACCCGTCAATTATAGGAATTTCGTCATATGAAAAATTTATATCCTCTCCTGTGTACTGATTCATCTCAGCCACTATTTTTTTAGTTTCTTCTACGAAATATTCTCTGTTGGCAGCTATATTTATGCCGTATACGGTTGCGTTGTTTTTTGCAAGAGAATTGGCATATAAAAGTCCTGAAAAAGTTCCGGCTGAGCCTACAGTTGTAACGATAGCGTCAAAGTGAATACTCAAAATTTTTTCTTGAACTAAAATTTCATTTAAAGCATTAAAATATCCAAATCCACCGATACCGTTTGAAGCTCCTACAGGAAGAACATATCCTTTTCTTCCCGAAGCTTCAAGTTCATCTTGTTTTGCTTTTAGTAATTTATCTATATTTTTAAATTCCTCTTCATTTACTATATCAATACTTGCACCGAACAATTCATCTAAAAAATAATTTCCTTCAAAGACATCGTCTTTGCTACCTCTTAATATAAGATGACATTTTAATCCCAGCTTTGCAGCAGATGCAGCTGTGGCTCTCGCATGATTTGATTGAACCGCTCCGCAAGTAATGAGTGTGTCGCAACCTTTATCAATAGCTTCAGCTATAGCAAATTCCAACTTTCTTACCTTATTGCCTGAGACTTCGGTTCCTGTCTGATCGTCACGTTTGATATAAATATTTACATTTCCCAGTTCTTCGGATACTCGTTTCAAATGTTCGATGTTTGTCGGCAGATTAGCCAGGTTAAGTTTTCGTGGTAAATTCATTATACAGCCTCCAGAGAATTATTTTACGGTTCAAGTATAGCTACAGCTCTTGTAGGAGAACCGTCAGCATCAAAAGTTTTTAGTGGAAGAGCACTGAAAGTAAAAAGATTTTCAGGAACTTTTTCTAAATCAGTAAGATTTTCTATTATAATAAAATTCTTATCCAGAAAGATATGATGGTTATCAAAATTCACATTATCCACTGCATCTATAGATATAGCGTCTATACCTATTCCCTTGAGTTTGAAATTAGATAGCCATCTTGCAGCATCTTGTTCCAAAACGGGAAAGTTATCGAAATATTCCTTCTTTCCCCAATATTTGCTCCAACTTGTGTTTAAAATTACAAAATCGCATTTTTCAATAAGTCTTGTATAATCAATCAAATGAGAGATAGAGATACTGTTTGATACTTCTTTTACATCAATTAAAACAGCTTTTCCTATAAATTTTGAGATAGCAAAATCGTCAAGTCCAAGCCCACCTCGAATCATATGCTTAGGTGCGTCTATATGAGTTCCCGTATGAGAATACATACTAAAGAGTTTTTCGGCAAAACCGTCGATTTCTATTGTGTTGGTATTTTTAAGTGATGGAGGCTCCGTTCCGGGATAGACAGGCATTTGCTCTTTAATCATATGAGTTAAATCAAATACTTTCATAGTAAGCACTCCATTTCTATAATTTAGATACTTGAAGAGAAACCTCTTTTTTCCCACCTGCCACCATTTGTTTTCCTACTTCTTTAAATCCGAAAGATTCGTGAAATTTTAACGATACAGGGTTTGGAGGATTGATATCTATTTCAGCAGTTACTTTATCAATGCCTGTAGCTTTTGCATGATTAAATACTTCATTATAAATTAGTCTTCCTATACCCATATGTTGATAAACAGTTGATACTACTACTCTATCTACATACAGAAACTTATCGTAATTATCTAAAAACCATTTGTAGTTTACACTGCCGTAAGGTTTATTTTCTCTTACCGCTATTAAAAATCCTGCAACCTTACCCTCTACTTCTACTACTTTAAACATTTCTGCCATAAGCCCAAGTTCTTTAAGAGATGTTATATCGAGATCGGAAAGAAAATGCACAAGATCTTGATTTAATTTTAAAATTTCTTCCATGTGTTTTTCGCCTGCATCTAATATAATAGGTGTGATGTTCATAGTCTATCTCCTTTAGTTTAAATATTTTATTTGATTTATACACATAAAAATATGATAACATAAATGCAGTGAAAAAGTTAGAAATAATAAAATGAAACTTAAAAGTATAATGACATGGCAGTTGAAAGCAAAATATCTTGACATCGCCTTATGATTGTGATAGATTTTATGGGTAATGTTATATTACACCAATCTATGTTAACAAATAGATCCTTCTAACACATATCAATGTAGGAGGTGGACCATGAGAGTAAAAATAACACTTGCTTGCCAAGAGTGTAAGCAAAGAAACTACAACACTACAAAAAACAAGAAGAATGACCCTGACAGAATAGAGCTTAGTAAGTATTGCAGATTCTGCAAAAAGCACACTGCACACAAAGAAACAAAATAATAAAAGGGTGTGAAAATATTGTCAGCAGAAGCAAATAAAAACAAAGGTATAGTATCTGCTTTAAGAGAAACCAGAACTGAACTTAAAAAAGTTCATTGGCCAGGTCGCAAGGAATTGACAAACTATACGTGGATTGTTATATTCTCTGTGTTTATGATGAGTCTGGTAATCTACCTTATAGATTCCGGACTGGGGTTTATAATTAAGAACGTAGTTTCTTTATAATCGTTAACCAAAAGGAGGGTCAGGCCTTTTTAGGCTGATATCTATGTCAGAACAAGAACAAGCCAAATGGTATGTAATACATACTTATTCCGGACACGAAAACAAGGTAAAAGCTACAATTGAAAAAGCAGTTGCCAACAGAGGTATGGAGGACTTGATTTTAAATGTTGCTGTTCCCGTAGAGGATATAGTAGAAAACAAGAATGGTAAAGAAAAAATCAGGCAAAGGAAAGTGTTTCCGGGCTATGTGTTAATTAAGATGATTGTTACGGACGAATCTTGGTACGTTGTAAGAAACACAA
>JBHASY010000071.1:0-3357 GCA_041831635.1 Acetoanaerobium sp.
CAACCTCTTTTGAAGTAAGAAATAATTTTTCCATCGTACTTTCCTCCTTTCTTTTCAGAAACTTATTTGTTTCTGTTTCTATTTTAGATTATAAGTAGCTTTTTTGTTTCTGTCAATACTTTTTTCTAAATTTCATTTTTCTATTGTGTTTTTTCTTATTTTCGATTATATTATTAAAAGAGAAACAAATTTGCTCCTAAGGAGGTGTTAAAATTGAGTTTGGGTAAAATAATTAAGAAGTTCCGTGAATTACGGAGAATTACTCAAAAGGCATTAGGAGACAGAATCCATTTAGATGATGTAAGAATAAGACAATACGAACTTGATATTCGTACTCCTAAAGATGATGTCTTAGAAAATATTTCCGCTGCACTACATGTAAACAAAGAATATTTGAAAGAACCTGATTATCCTTATACGGAACATGATTTAATGCGGTTTTTATTTAAGCTGGATGACAGCATTGAAGTGAAAATCCGTCCTGTTATTCTAAATGATGAAGATCCCGACTACACTACCACAAGCATATATTTCGGTAGCGAAGCTATTCTCAGAATCCGCAATATGCTTGAACAGTGGCAGGAAATGAAAGAAAAATATGAGAATAATGAAATTACGAAAGAAGCCTTGCAGGATTGGAAGGCAAACTATCCTGACAGCCTGAAAAAAGATTATGTTCCCTTTGAGGAAAGCAATGTAAAATTCTATAGAAAAGGTATATCCGCTAAGATTCCACCGGATATAAAATAGGCACAGAAAAAGCACATAGCTGAAAGATTTTACAATCTTAAAGCCATGTGCTTTGTTTTAACCAATCATAATAGGATTTACTTACAGCAATTTGGGAATATCATTCCCTTTTATAATTACCACCTAAAATAGCTGCACCCAAGACAACCACACCAATTGCAAATCCCGTGATATACTTTGCCAGCTTATCAATAAATGCTTTATTTTCAGCATCTTTAACCGAAATTTTATCAGCTATTTCTATCATTTGTTTTATTATTTTTTCTCTTTCTTCTTTAGAAATATCTTCCATATGGAGTTGATTGCTTAATTCATCTAAAATTTGTTTATAAGCCTGAATTGTCAATCTTTGGCTTTCTTCATTTTTTTCTAAAGCAGTATCGCACATTTTGTTTAACTGAGCAACCATTGACTCAGATAACTTAACAAATGCAGGATATTGTTCTATAATCTTAATCGCAACTTCTTTGTCCATATTAGGAATCAAAGAAACAAACTCCATTATTTTATCCTTAGACAAGTTTCTAAAGCTGTCAATTTTTAATGCGTTCTTTACTTCATCAACAGATACAAGAGCTTTACTCATTTTACACCTCGCATATTACATATCTCATATTTTTATTCATAAAATCGTGCTAAGCATCTACAAATGAAACTAAAATTCAACAACTTCCTTTTGAACCTATTATTTCAACTTTTTAGTATCAAAATAGTATCACTAAGGTAGCTTTTACGCTTTCAAATCGATAAGAACCAGTATTTTCAACGATTTTATAACAGAAACATATTTGCTTCTGTCATTCCCACTCTATTGTCGCCGGTGGTTTTCCCGTTACATCGTACACTACTCTGTTTACACCTTTTACTTCATTTACTATTCTGGTAGAGATAGTCCCCATTACATCGTACGGAATAGGATAGAATTCTCCTGTCATTCCGTCGGTTGAAGTTATGGCTCTTAGTCCTACCATGTACGAGTAAGTGCGTTCATCTCCCATTACTCCTACTGTTCTTATGTCAGGAAGGGTTGCAAATGCCTGCCAAATTTTTCTTCCCAGTCCTGCATTTTCAAGTTCTTCTCTATAGATAGCATCAGCTTCTCTTAATATATCACATTTTTCTTTGGTAACCTCTCCTAAAACTCTTATACCCAGTCCCGGTCCCGGAAACGGATGTCTGAATATAAGATACTCCGGAATTCCAAGTTCAAGTCCTACGTTTCGTACCTCATCTTTAAAAAGTTCTCTTAGCGGTTCAACCAAACTTAACTTCATATCTTCAGGAAGTCCACCTACATTATGATGGCTCTTGATTACGGCAGCCTCATCTGTTCCGCTTTCTATTACATCAGGGTAGATAGTTCCTTGAACTAAAAATTCTATATCTCCAAGCTTTTTAGATTCTTCTTCAAAAACTCTTATAAATTCTTCTCCTATTATCTTTCTTTTTCTTTCAGGCTCAGTCACTCCTGCAAGTTTTGAAAGGAACCTTTCCTGTGCATTTACTCTTATAAGGTTAATAGAAAATTCATCTTTGAATATTCTTTCTACATCGTCACCCTCATTTTTTCTAAGCAAGCCATGGTCTACAAATATACAGGTCAAGTTATCTCCTATAGCCTTGTGAACCAGAACTGCCGCCACAGAAGAATCCACCCCGCCGCTAAGTGCACATAAGGCTTTTTTATCTCCTACCTGTTCTTTTATGAGTCTTACCTTATCTTCTATGAACGAATCTGAAGTAAAGTCTCCTGAGAGTCCGCATATTCCAAATAGGAAGTTGCGAATTATTTGGCTACCTTGTACAGTGTGCTCTACTTCAGGATGAAATTGAAGAGAGTATATTTTTTTATCTGAATTTTCCATAGCTGCTACAGGACAGTCCTGAGTCTTTGCTGTTATCTCAAAACCTTGTGGAAGTTTGTCTATCTGGTCTGTATGACTCATCCAGCAGATGTTTGATTTATCGACATCTTTAAAGAGTTTTCCTCCTGTGTAGTTTATCTCTGTTTTTCCATATTCTCTTTTTTCAGGTTTTGCTACACTTCCGCCGAGAACTTTTGCTGTAAGTTGCGCTCCATAACAAATTCCAAGTATAGGAATACCCATTTCAAATATTTCAGTTTCGATGCCCGGAGCACCGCTGTCGTTTACACTTGACGGTCCTCCTGTAAAAATAATTCCTTCCGGTTTGATTTCTTTGATTTTAGCCATTGCTTTTTTGTAAGGTACGATTTCGCAGTATACATTTGCTTCTCTGACTCTTCTGGCTATCAGTTGGTTATATTGTCCACCAAAATCTATTATTAGTACGGTTTCGTGTTTCATCAGTTTAGACCTCCATATTTGCACTGTAGTTAGGTGCTTCTTTAGTTACTGTAATGTCGTGTGGATGACTTTCTCTTAGTCCTGCCGCTGTTATTCTTACAAATTCAGAGTTTTCTATGAGGTCTTTTATCGTAGGAGTTCCATAGTATCCCATACCCGAACGAAGTCCTCCTACCATTTGAAATATCAGCTCTGAGGCTTCTCCTTTATAAGGAACCATTCCCTCTACCCCCTCAGGTACCAATTTCTTGGCATCTTTTTGGAAGTATCTGTCTTTTGA
>JBHASY010000072.1:0-14635 GCA_041831635.1 Acetoanaerobium sp.
ATCCGGAAGTGCCAGATTTGAAGGTATGCAACTCATAAATCAAAGCAAAGAAAATCTTAGAAAACTAAGAGGAACAAAAATATCTATGGTTCTTCAAAACCCTATGGTGTCTTTTGATCCTCTTTATAAAATAGGCGAGCAAATAGAAGAAACTTTTAAGGCACATACTAATTTCGATGATACAACAATTCGTCAGAAATCAGTTAAATTATTAAAGGATATGATGATAAAAGATGAAGAGGAAGTACTTCGAAAATATCCACATTCATTATCAGGAGGGATGCTACAGAGGATAATGATAGGACTTTCGTTATGTCTGGAGCCTGAACTTATAATAGCTGATGAACCTACTACTGCACTTGACTCGATAACACAGTTTGAAATACTAAGACTATTGAAAGATATAAAAGAAAATAAAAACAAATCAATGATATTTATAAGCCATGATTTATCTGCGATATCATACATAGCTGATTATATATTGGTAATGAATAGAGGTAAAGTCGTAGACAGAGGAAGTTTTAAAGATATAATTAAAAATTCAAATGACCCATATACAAGATTTTTAATAGAGAAAAAAATTAAAGTTATGAAAAAATATAAAGAAGCAATGAAGAAAACATAAGGCGGATATTTTGGAAGGTAATTATGATTAAATTAGAAGATGTATCAATAAGTTTTAGAAAAGAATTTCAGCCAAATCTATTTAAGGTGGAGAAAAATACGATTTTAGATGGTATAAGTATACAAATAGAAAAAGGGGAATGTTTTGGGATACTTGGGGAGTCGGGCAGCGGAAAGACGACTATGGGAAAGGCTATGTGTGGGCTGCTTAAACCAAATTCTGGAGATGTATTTATCAATGATCTGAGCATATATAAAAGTAAAGAGGGGAAAAAACTGCTTAAAAACAGCATAAGTATAGTATTTCAAGACTATTCAACATCCACCAATCCCAGATTTACGATAAAAGATGTGATTTCTGAGGGGTTAATGGTGCGGGAAAGAAAATTAAATAAAAAACAAGACAGAAGTAAAAAGATAAGTGAATTGTTAGAACTTGTAGGTTTAAATGACAGTTTTAAAGACAGGTTTCCTCATGAATTATCCGGAGGGCAACTCCAAAGGGTTTGTATAGCAAGAGCATTAGCATGTAATAGTGAAATAATATTATTTGAGGAGGGTGTATCGTCATTAGATGCACATACTCAGGTTCAGATAATGGATCTTCTGTTAGAGTTAAAAGAAAAATACAATTTGACGTATATTTTTATAACTCATGATTTAAGCTGTATAACGTATTTTTGTGATAGAGTTATGTTTTTAAAAGAAGGAAAGATATCGCAGATAGTAGAAGTAGACAAAATAAATACAGTAGAAGACGAGTATGCAAAAAAATTATTAAACTCTATAATAGATTTTGAAATTGCAGAATAGGTAATGATAATAACGCAGTTGCAGTTCTAAAAAATTGAGGGAAATACTATGTCTAAAGAAAAGTTTGAAATAAAAGTAAATGAAGAAAAGATAATAAGAGGGATAAAGATTGACGGTATTGAAAAAGGAAAAACACTTGTAGTTACAGCCGGAGTGCATGGTTGTGAGTATGTTGGAATTGAGGCTGTAAGACAGGTGATAGATGAGATAAATCCTGATGAATTATCAGGTTCTGTCATACTTATTCCCGTGGTAAATGAAAGCGGGTTTTATGCAGGACTTAAACAAGTGGTAGCAGAGGATAATATGAATTTAAATAGAGTATTTGGAGATAATTCTAAAGATACTATGTCATATTTAATGGCGAGAGCGATAGAGAAAAACTTGTATAATAAAGCCGATTTTATATTAGATTTACATGGCGGAGATATAAATGAAGATATGACCCCGTTATTGTTTTTCCCTGTGGAATTTGGAGAAGAGATAAAAAATAAAACTGTTAGTGCTGCCAAGCATTTAAGCATAAAGTATAGAGTTGCATCGAGTTCGGACAACGGATTGTATAGCTATGCAAATAAATGTAATGTGCCGTCTTTGTTAGTAGAGAGGGGATGTAAAGGACAATTTGATCAAAACGAAGTGAATTTATGTAAACAAAATATATATGAGATGCTGGATTTTTTGGAAATAAGAAAATATCCAAAAACTAAAACAGAACAAATTGAAATAAAAAAAGCAATATATCAAGAAACAGATGTAGACGGATTTTGGTATCCGTCAAAAAAATCAAATGATGAGATAAAAAAAGGGGAGTTACTCGGAGTAATAAAAGATTATTATGGTAATACTGTTAGGGAATATATGGCAGCTTTTGATGGAATTGTACTGTATCACACGCTATCACTGGGAGTGAACAAAGGCTCTTTGCTGATAGCATATGGTTTGATATAATAAAAAAATATTTACAAAAAAATTACTTGCAAAAAGGGCTTTATGGCTCTTTTTTTTGCTTATTTTTAATAGATAAATGTTATAGAACCGATAATAAATTTTAATTCGACACGAATAGTGTGAGATGATAGACTGAAAAATCATAAGCGTAATGTAAATATTATCGGTGTCCGGAGATTGTAAGCAGTGAAGATGAGTATGATTCGAATTTGGAGGTGAATGAAAATATTTGAAAAAGATGTAAAAAAAGCTTATGCATTACTGAATCTGAAAAGAAGGATTGTAGGGGTAAGCTTAATTAAAAATAAGCAGGAGTTTGACTCTTATGATGTTGTAAATCTTATAAACCCTTTGTCTTATTGTGTAGCGGTAAAATCCGCAAGTTTAGGCCACAGGATAAAATTTGACATAAAGACTTCGGACTGTGGAGGAAGTACAAGAGCACTCGGTTTGGAAAAACCTTCGGACGATTTTTTAGACGGAAGCTCGCCTTATAAACTCGGACTTTTTAAGGATGAAGAAGTGGCAAAAAGGTCTGCACTTGAAACGAGTAATGTTTTATCAAATACCTATGGGATTTTGGTTCAGCCTATAGAATTTTTCAGAAATGATGATACACCTGATGTTATCCTTGTTATAGGAACACCGAGAGAGCTTATGAGAGTAATTCAAGGATATACGTATAACAAAGGAATAAGTAAACAGTTCAGTATGTCAGGCAATCAAGGTGTATGTGTAGAGGCTACCGCTTATCCTCTGATACACAACACTGTGAATGTGTCTATGTTTTGCTCAGGGACGAGATTTTTGGCACAGTGGGAAGAGGAAGAAGCAGTAGCAGGTATTCCTTTTTCTTTATTCAGCGAGGTCGTAGACGGAATATATCATACGGTAAATGCTGTTGAGATGGACGAGAGAAAATCACATATAAGTCAAGAGTTTATTTCAAACGGCATAGAGTGTATCAAAATGGAGTACGGCAAAACATATTATACAGAATATGAAAAAGAAAAAAGGGAAAAACGAAAAGATGAAAAGCATTGATAAAAGTGCCGATAAGGAGAATTAGGTTGAAGACGAAGATACACATCATCTCCGGATTTTTGGGAGCCGGCAAAACTACATTTATAAGGAAGATACTTCCTTTTATGAACGGAAAATCCGCCTTGATTGAAAACGAGTATTCAGATGTGAGCATAGACTCGGAGTTTTTTGATGCGGAAGAGTTGGTAGTAAAAGATATATTTTCGGGGTGTATCTGTTGTAGTTTGATAAGGGATTTTAGAACTACTATAGATGAACTTACGAATATGTATGAACTTAAAAATATCTTTATTGAGCCGTCCGGAGTAGGGTGTCTGTCAGATATAGTTTCGGTTTGTGAGGATATATCGGGGACTTCTGATAAAGTCATAGAGATATGCAGCGTGATTACTTTGGTGGACGTTACTTCTTTTGAGGATTATAAAGACGGTTTTGGAGAATTTTATATCAATCAGATTGAAAATGCTAAAGTTATAATCTTAACTCATGTAAACGAGACAGATTTTAAAGATGTTGAAAAAATAGCTGAATCTATAAAGGCTTTAAACCCTGTTGCCGTTATTTTTTCTGATGATTATTTGACCTATCCTGCAGAAAAAATTTTGGATATTTTAGAAACTGTGTATCATCACGAGGTTAATACTTCAAAATTAGGAAAAACGGCTTTGGCAAATGATTATTTTACAACGGTTTCTATTTTTAATCCGAACAAATTGTCTTTAGAAAAATTATCAAATTTACCGAGTATTTTAAAAAATAAAGAGTTGGGAGCGGTTTTAAGAGCAAAGGGAGTAGTTCAGTTGGAAGATTTCAGATTTGTGCATTTTGATTTTACTCCTAATTATTTTGACTTGGAGTATTTAGAAAACGGAAAAGATACAAAGATATCTGTGATAGGCAAGGATTTGAGAAAAGCAGATATAACAGAGTTGTTTTCCGATAAGTTGGAGGCGTTGATATGAGCATAACAGACTTTAACTGCACGTTTAACACTGACACGGGAATAGACGAAGAGATAGTTAAAAAAACCGGACTTGAGTTTCCGAAAGCGTATAAAAATTGGCAGGATATGGCGGTTTTATCTAAAGAGATTAAAAATCACTACGATTTTTCATTTTGCACCTTGCCTTTTTGCCATACATTAGAGGGCGAGGCACTGGGCGGAATTATAAATTACGGAGATGAAAAAATAGGACCAAGAGGAAAGGATTATCTTACCTCTGACATAGAAGATTTACTTGATATAACTCATATGGATTTTTCAAAGGGAAGAATTTTTGAAGTTCTAAAAGCGTGCAGTCATCTAAGAGAAAATAAAGAAAATGTTTTGCTTTATATATCAGGGCCGTTTACCATATTAAACCTTTTGATTGATTTGAGATATGTATTTAAGGGATTTAAGAAGTCGCCTGAAACCATGGAGAAAATTTTAGAAAAATTAAAAGTAGAAACCATTCTTTTTTTAAAAGAGGCGAAAAATAAAGGTGTAAATATTTTCAGCTATGGAGATTCTTCGGGGGGACTTAATATTTTGGGACCGAAACTTTCAGAGCAAATAGTCGAGCTATATACCTATCCGCTATTAAAAGAAGCGGAGAAGATAATAGATGACAGTTCTATAATGTTGCTGTGTCCAAAAACCTCACTTGCACTTATAGGAACAGATAAAGCGGTATGGAAAAAGATAGAATTGTCAGAGCCTATGAAGTACGATAAAGCCTGTGTAGAGGTTATAGGAAAGACGAAGTTTTTAGGAGAGATGTGTGTGAAAAACAAAGGCTATACGCTGAAAAACGGAGTTATAAAGGCTATAGAGTTGATATAAGTTTAGTTGGTATAAATTTATTTAAATGTGAAAATTATGATAAATTATCGTTATTATATAAAACTGAGATTTTTGTAGCAATAATATAAAAATTTTTAGACAAAAATAAAAAATAAAATGGGAGGAAATGAAATGTTTGAATCAAAAGAGGTTTTACTAAAAAGGTTATCTGACGGTGTTGTTGAAATGGAAGAAGACGATGTAATTAAGGCGAGCAATGAGTACGTCGAGGCAGGGTATGAGGCTTTTGACGGGATAATGCAGGGTCTTGTGGACGGAATGAACAGAGCAAGTGTGCTTTATGACGATGAGGAGTATTTCGTAACGGATGTGCTTTTATGCTCCGATGCAATGTATGAGGGATTAAATATATTAAGACCTCATCTACAGGAAGAAGAAGCCGGTAAATCAAAGCCAAAGGGAGTAATAGGAGTGGTAGAGGGAGATACTCACGACATAGGAAAAAATCTTGTGAAGATAATGATGGAGACTGCGGGCTTTGAGATGATTGACCTGGGAAGAGATGTCCCTCTTGACAGCTTTGTAAGTAAGACAAAGGAAACAGGTGCCGACTTTGTGTGCCTTTCTACTTTGATGACTACTACTATGGGAGGGATGAAAACAGTGCTTGAAAAATTAGAGGAGCAGGGTATGAGAGATAAAGTAAAGGTACTAATCGGAGGAGGTCCTATTTCACAAAAATATTGCGATACCATAGGTGCTGACGGGTATTCTGCAAATGCGGTCGAGGCGGTTAAGCTGGTAAAAAGATTACTGAATATCGCATAGAAAGGGGAAGAATATGCTTACTCCAAAGGAAAGAATAGAAAAAGTTTTAGCTCGTCAGGAAGTAGACAGACCGCCGTGCATATGTACAGGCGGAATGATGAATATGGTAACAGAGGAACTTATGAATATGTACAAAACAGGTTTTCCGAGTGCTCACGAAAATCCTCAGCTTATGGCTGATTTGTCAGAAGCAGTTTATAAAGAGGGGTGCTTTGAAAACTACGGAGTACCGTTTTGTATGACCATAGAGGCGGAAGAATTCGGAGCGGATGTCGATATGGGTAGTAATATCTACGAGCCTCACGTGATTAAATACAAAATGAATTCAGTATCCGATTGGGAAAGCCTGCCTGTGATAGATTTTACTAAAGGAAGGGCAAATACTGTAATAGAGGCGATAAAAATCCTCAAAGCAAAGAATACGCAAGTACCTATAATAGGGAATGTAACCGGACCTGTAAGCACTGCAAATTCAATTATGGAGCCTGTAGTGTTTTATAAAGAACTTAGAAAAAATAACGAAAAGGCTCACGAGTATATGAATTTTATAACCAGGCAGATTACGGATTTTGCTGTAAGGCAGATAGAGGCAGGTGCTGACATCATAGCGATATCAGACCCCAGCGGTACCGGAGAAATTCTCGGACCTAAGCTTTTTGAGGAATTTGTCGTGAAGTATATCAATCAGATAGTAACAGAGGTTAAAAACAGAGGCAAAAAGACTATAGTTCATATCTGCGGGCAAATGAAAAATGTATACAATGAAGTGAATAAAATAGAAAGTGATGTGCTAAGCTTTGACTCAATAGTGAGCATCAGCGAGGCTAAGAAAAAGCTTGGAGATAGGCTTATTATGGGAAATGTAAGCACCTATACCATAGAATTCGGGGAGACTAAAAAAATCGAAGCTATGACAAAAAAATGCGTAAATGACGGCTCAGATATCATTTCTCCCGCTTGCGGACTGGGAATGAAGTCCTCTCTTAAAAATGTAAAATCTATGCTGAACGCTCTTAAAGGAGATGTAGCGGAAAATGCCTAGGGTTTTTGTAAACAAAAGCAATGAGCCAATAGAGTATTTTATAGGTCAAAATCTGCTTCAAATTCTTCATGATAAAAATGTATTTATAGAAAATCCATGTAACGGAAAAGGCTCTTGCGGAAAGTGTAAAGTAAGGATAACGAAGGGAGATCTTCCTGAAATATCCGAGCAAGAGAAAAAGTTTCTAAGTGAAAACGAAATCAAAGGGGGCATAAGGATTTCGTGCCTTGTTTATCCCGAAGAAGATTTGGAAATAGAAATTCTTCATAAGGAAAGAAAGCACAAGATTTTGACAACGGGATATATGCCTGAGTTTAACTTAAGCCCGTCTATTTCAAAGCGATTGTTTGAGATAGAAAAACCGACACTTGAAAATCAAATTTCCTTTGAGGATGCGGTTTTGAAGAATTGTTTAGCAGAGGAATTGGACTTTGATATTTTAAAAGAGGTAGAACCTTTTGAAGGACAGGCTACAGCGGTTTTTTGCAAAGACAGGCTTATTGCCGTTGAAAAAGGAGACACATTAGACAGCATTTACGGAATTGCTGTAGATATAGGGACTACGACTGTGGCTGCAGACCTTGTAGATATGAGAGACGGAAAACTTATAGCATCCGGTTCGGATATAAATCCTCAAAAGAAATTCGGACTTGATGTTTTGACCAGAATAACCTATGCATTGGAAAATGAAAATGTGTCGGTAAAAAATCTTCAAAACGAAATAGTGGGTTTAATAAACGAAATGATTTCTGATATGTGTAGCAGAGCAAATATAGAAAAAGAGCGGATATATGAAATTTGTGTAGCTGCAAATACCACTATGTTACATTTTTTGCTTGGGATAAAATCAAATTCTATAGGGAAATCCCCATATGCACCTGTGTTCATAAGATCTAAATATATAAAAGCAGCAAGCATAGGGATAAAGATAAATGCTCAGGCGAAACTTTATGCTTTGCCGGGAGTATCATCATATATAGGCGCTGATATAGTGGCAGGGGTATATGTGGCAAAACTTCACGAAAGCAAGGATAATGTTTTGTTCATAGACATAGGAACAAACGGTGAGATAGTCCTTTCTAATAAAGGAAGGCTTATTTCCTGTTCTTGTGCCGCAGGACCTGCTCTTGAGGGAATGAATATAAGTTGCGGTATGAGGGCGGCAACCGGAGCTGTAGAAGATATCATAATAGACGAAGATGAGATAAAACTGTTTATTATAGGGGATGAAACTCCTATAGGAATATGTGGAAGCGGAATACTTTCTGCACTTAGGGAACTGCTAAAAACAGGAATAGTGAAAAAAGACGGGAGTTTTGTAAAGAAAGAAAAACTGACTGAGGATGATTACAGGCAAAAATATATAAGATTAAGCGGTAAGAAAAGAGAATTTGTGATAGAGGATAAACTCTATATTACTCAAGGCGATATCAGACAGATACAGCTTGCAAAGGGTGCGATACTTTCCGGTTTTTATGCTCTTTTGAATAAATCCGGCATATCGATGCAGGAACTTAATAAGGTAGTAATTGCAGGGCAGTTCGGTTCTCATCTTTCAGTTGAGAGTCTGACAGGAACAGGGATACTTCCAAAAGAAGTGGAAGATAAAATAACCTATATCGGAAATTCGTCAAAAACAGGTGCATATATGGCACTTATGTCGGATGAGGTCAAAAAAGATTTAGAGAATTTGGCAAGAACTATAGATTATATGGAACTTGGAGCATCTGACGGATATGAGAGATTATTTGCAAACTGTTTGATGTTTTGATAAATGTGAAAATGGAGGTAAGTATGCATAAAGATGATTTGATGACGCCAAAGGAAAGAATAGGCAATTATTTTTCGGGTAAAGAGATTGACAGAATTCCTATTCTTCCTTTCTTAGGAACTATAGGAGGCTCTGTTTCAGGAATAACATTAAGAGAGGGAAGAGCCAGTGCCCAAAATCAGGCATTTATGCAGATTAAATGCTATGAAAGACTTGGAAACGATCTTATGAATATAGATTACGGACTTCATGGCTTGGGTGCAGCTTTGGGAAGTAAACTAAATGACCCTGAAGACGATATACCTGCAGTGAGCGAATACAGGTTAAAGGATTTAAGTGAATTATCGCAATTAGATATATCGGACTGTGATTCTAAAAAAGATTTAGTATTAAAGCAGCACTTGGATGCAACGCAGATATTGCTGGAAAAATATTCTGATGAATGTGGAGTGGACATAACTGTTCCCGGACCGTTTACCGCTGCGGCAAGTCTTTATCCTGTAGAAAAGTTGCTAAGAAGTATAAGAAAATCTCCTGAGGACGTGCATAAACTTATGAAGCTTTGTACTCAAGGATTAAAACAGGTTTGCAGTGAATTTATAAAACTTGGTATATCAATTACTCTGTGCGACCCTGTTGCATCGGCAAGTATTTTGAGCGTTTCTAATTATAATGAATACGTAAAGCCGTATACGGCTGAGCTTGTAGATCATATTCATTCCCTTAATACTGAGGTGGGCTATCATATCTGTGGAAACACAACAAAGATTTTAAAAGATATGGTGTCAACGGGGGTAGATATGTTAAGCTTGGACAGTGCTGTAGATATGTTGTATGCAAAACAAACTGTAGGAGACGGTATTTGCTTGGTTGGAAATGTCGACCCCGTGAATGTCATAATGCTCGGTACAGCCGAAGAAATTGATGAAGCCGTAAAAAAATGTTTTATTGACGCAAGTGACAACAAAAACGGTTTTATCATAGCGACAGGTTGCGACATTCCGTCAAAGACACCTTTAACAAACTTAGATGCATTTATGAGCTCGGCAAGAAAATATGGGAAAATTTATAAAAACCGTAGTTAAAGGAGCAGATTCCTATGTTTATACCAAAAGACGAAATGACCCCTAAAGAAAGAATGGATGCATTTGGCAGAGGAGAGCCTATAGACAGAGTTCCATGCTGTCCGTTTACAGGAGAGTCATATGCCGTTTATTTCGGTTACTCTCTGGCTGATTATAATCACAGCACTGAAATAATAGTAGATACCATAACGAAAACTTTTGAGATGTTTAGAGCTGATAATTGCAGTATAGGACCCGGACTTCAAGGTATACCTGAAGCTATGGGTGCAAAACTCAACTTTCCAAAAAATGATATTCCGCAAATAGCAGCTCCCGCAATATCGAACTATGATGAAATATCTAAATTAAAGCCTCTTAATCCATATAAAGACGGTAGGCTTCATCTTTATCTTGAGGCTTTAAAAATAGTTCAGGATAGACTTGGAAATGAAGTAAATGTAGGAAATACTGTGGGAGGACCTTTTACTACTACAGCATTTTTGATAGGTACGGAAAAATTTTTAAGAGACTTGAGAAAAAATCCGGATAAAGTCAAAGAAGTGCTTGAAATAGCTACCCAAAGCACTCTAAATGTAATGGATGCTATTATGGACTTGGGAATTACACCGGGAATAGCCGATCCTATAGCGTCCAGCACTCTTATAAATAAAAAAGTATATAAAGAGTTTGTTTTTCCGACCATAAAAACCTGCCAAGACCATATAAAAAAGAAAATTGGCAGCGGAGGGGTAATGCATATTTGCGGAAAGACTAAACCTGTATGGGAAGATATCGTAAACACCGGTATAGGAGGATTCAGTCTTGACAATATAGAGGACATATCCGAGTTCAGACAGGGGTACGAGGACAAGGTTTTAGTTATAGGAAATGTAGACCCGGTAGGAGTAATCCTAAACGGAACTAAAGAAGAAATATATGAAGCGGTAAGAATATGCTGTGAAAAAGGCATAGGAAGCAAAAACGGTTATGTCCTAGCCTCAGGTTGCGATATTCCTATAGGAACTCCGCCTGAAAAAGTTCTGCACTTTATAGATGCGGCAAGAGTGTACGGAAGAATGAAATAAATATGAACTGATACTTTAAGGGGCTGTTGCGGAGGGAAAATCTTATTTTGCAACGGTTCCTTTTTGCTGTTCGTAGTAGGAATAAATAAAGGGAAATGATATGAATAAAAATAAGCTGTTTCCATGAAACCAAGATGTTACCAGAACATCCAACATAAATTTGAAATCTGAAAATTTTTTATTGTTTTCTGTATTTAGTGATTTGAGTTCAGAAACAGAATATGCTCTTGTACTTAAATCAGTTGTAAGGGGATGGTATGCCTCTTTAAATCCGGCAGCTGAAAAATCAAGCCTCGTGATTAGAGAAAAGTCTTTGATATAGCTTTTATCATAAGCTGCAGGATCATATAATTTTATCCAGTCACTAAATCTTGAAAAAAGATTTTCTTCATAAGGAAGTTTATTTTTGAACTCTACCTCGAATGAATCTCTGTATGAATCACTTGTATTTACCCAAAAATCTTTAGAATTAGCTCCGAAGCTTATGATGGAACTTTCAGGGTAACTAAAAGTAATTTTTCCTTTTACATTGGTGTTAAAACTGAAATTGGTTCTTTCGGGGAAAAAGGCATTATAGTAAATCAAAGCACCGTTATGTTCCTTTAGAGCATTCTTCACAGAATAATTTATAGATACATTTATATGCTTTGAATTGCTGTAAGGAAGATGAAGAGTAAGGATATTTTTATTTATACCGGTTTTGAGTTCGTAAGTATTAGGGATATTTAAAGCCGAAGGATTCATTGAGTTGTTATTGAATAAGACCTCTAAAGAACTTATTTCATCCGTTTCATAAAAAATATAAGATAGAGAGTTTTTCAAACCGGAGTTTTTATTCGCTTCGAATAACAATTTATGTCCTACATCTGCACTTGCATCATCATGAAAGGTGTAGTTTAAAAATGCTTCTTTTATCCTATAATTTTCGCCATTTGCAGGAATGGAATTTATTTTTAGAAAGTATAAATACTGATATAAGAAACCAAGACCAATAACACTGCAAACCATTATGAAAATAGACAGTCTGTAGTTCAATCTAAAAATTTCGGAAACTCCGGCAATCGTATATGTCAATATAATTGTAACTATTATAAACAAAAAAGTATTGGCTCCAAAATACATTACATTCCCCCCTTTTTTTTCCGTTGAAGGATTGAGTGTGCTAACTCAATAATTATTATATCAAAAAATATTTTATTTCATCAAAAAAGCAATCAATGAGAAAGTAAAACTTTTATCATACTCTTACAAAAAACGTTAAAACTACAGAATTTATATATTGCAAAGTGATATCATTTATGTTATACTATGAATATATTACTACTAAATTAGGAGGAGTTGTTATGGCTTTAAAAAGTGATAAAACAAGGATACTTGTTAACATTTCAATTAAGTTAAAAGAAGAATTAGAAAAAATTGCACTGGAGGATAATAGATCTGTCAGTAATTATGTAGTAAATTTAATAGAAAAAGATATAAAAGAAAAAAATAAAAAAGCAGCTCAATAAATATGATATTCACCCTCCTTGCAGGTTATCAGGTAAAGAGGGCATACATCAAATAAGGCACTGTATACAAGTTTCAGCAAGAGCAAAGGAGAATAGCAATGTCTGAAAATACACAAAACAGAAAACACGGCACCTTAGAACTAATCAGGAGGTTTGTTCCGTATTTTTATAAGTACAAAACTACACTTTACTTAGATTTATTTTTTGCCTCTCTTACCACCCTGTGTGAGCTTGCACTTCCTCTTATACTCAGAAAGATAGCAACCGTAGGTATGGAAGATGTCTCTCTTCTTACAAAAGAGTTGATATTTCAGATGGCGGGGCTTTATTTTGTGCTAAGGGTCATAGATGTTCTTGGGAACTACTATATGTCGAGTGTAGGCCATATCATGGGTGCAAAGATAGAAACTGATATGAGAAGAGATGCATTTTCTCATCTGCAAAATCTTTCTGACTCTTTTTACAATAACACAAAGGTAGGGCAGATTATGGCTAGGATAACCAGCGACCTCTTTGATGTAACGGAGTTTGCTCATCATTGCCCTGAGGAATTTTTCATAGGTGGACTTAAGTTTATAATATCATTTACTATTTTGGCAAGAATAGATTTACTTCTTACTACAGCAATATTTATATTTATACCTATAATGCTAATCAGCGTTACGAAGTTTAACAGACTTATGAGGTCTGCGTTTAAGAAACAGAGAAATCACGTAGGAGATCTAAATGCCGGAATAGAAGACGCTTTGCTTGGGATGAAAGTGGTTCGTTCGTTTGCAAATGAGGATATAGAAAAAGAAAAATTTGAAAGAGATAACCAAAAATTTTTAGGGATAAAAAAGCAGGCGTATAAGTATCTTGCAGGTTTTCACAGTATGACCAGAATTTTTGACGGTATCATGTACCTTATGGTTATACTTCTGGGCGGATTTTTTATATTAAACGCAAGGATAAATGCGGCGGATTTGCTTGCATACATCATGTATGTTACGACTTTGCTTGCAACGGTAAGAAGAGTAGTTGAATTTATGGAGCAGTTTCAAAAAGGAATGACAGGGATAGAGAGATTTATGGAAATTATGGATACAGAGGTTGATATAAAAGACGAACCTGATGCTGTGGATTTGGACAATGTAGATGGAAAAATTGTTTTTGATAACGTCAGCTTTGAATACCCTGACGACCATAACAAAATCCTTTCAAATCTTTCATTTACAGTAGAACAAGGACAAAACATAGCGCTTGTAGGTCCATCAGGTAGTGGAAAGACTACACTTTGTAACCTTATTCCAAGATTTTATGATGTAACTGATGGAATTATATCTATAGATGATAAAAACATCAAAAACTTTACTTTAAACTCTCTTCGCTCGAAGATAGGAATGGTACAGCAAGATGTGTATTTGTTTTCGGGAACTGTTTTTGAAAATATAGAATACGGAAGACCTGGAGCATCAAAATCGGAAGTCGAGTATGCGGCAAAGCTTGCCGGGGCTTATGATTTTATCATGAATTTACATGACGGTTTTGATACCTATGTAGGAGAACGTGGCGTAAAGCTTTCAGGCGGACAAAAACAAAGAATAAGTATAGCAAGAGTATTTTTGAAAAATCCTCCGATACTGATACTTGACGAGGCGACTTCGGCTCTTGATAACCAAAGTGAAAAAATCATTCAGAAGTCACTGGTGGAACTTTCTAAAGGAAGAACTACCCTTACCATAGCCCACAGACTTTCCACTATAAGGGGAGCTGATAAGATTCTGGTTCTTACCGAAGACGGGATAAAAGAGCAGGGTTCTCATAGTGAGCTGATGGCTCTAAAAGGTATGTACTATGATTTATATACTCAGGGAAATCAAGATGAAGATACACTGCCTGAAAATTTAGATGCAATAAAATTGGATATATAGTCAAATAATGCAGATTTTCTAAAAAATCCCTAGGGTACTTTAGCATTTACATTTATGTAAATATTAGGTGGATTATTTATCCCTACAGATAAAGCTAACTCCTGATATGAAACTTCTGTTGTTAAATATAACTCTACTACATGAAGCTTAAATTCGAAAGAGTAACTTTCATTTTTTCTTGATCGCATCAAACCATCTTTTCCAAA
>JBHASY010000073.1:0-3561 GCA_041831635.1 Acetoanaerobium sp.
AGCCTCTTTAATATCCGGTCCAAGAATAACTATTCCATCGTTATATAGCCTAAGAGAAAATATCTTCAGTACAGAAGTGGAAGGGACCATATAGCCATAAAAATAATCTTCCATATCCCCACATCTGTATAGATGAACCTCTTCGCCTTTCCTATACTTCAATAAATCAGTCTTGCTCTCACGATTTTGTTTTTTATAAATATCCATAGCCTCTTCTATCGATACCTTAAATCTAATTATTTTTTCATCTGATTCCATATATTCTTTCATTTTATTCTCTATTTTTTTGACATCATCTACACTTAGTTTTTTTCCTTTTTCAACCTCACAGAAAAAACCGTTGCTAAGGGTGTGTTGGATTTTCGTCACAGCACCGGGAAACAATTCTTCTAAAGCTCTCATAAAAAGAAAAGTTAGACTCCTCATATAGGTTCTTCTTCCATCAGGGTCTGTAACATCAATCCAGCTTACATAAGAATTTTCTTTTAGTTTATAGCTTAGTTCTCTTAAATTGTTATTTACCAACCCTAATGTAATAGGGTATAAAAAATTTGTTTTCTCCATACTTAAAACTTGTTCTAAAGTAGTATTTTTTTCTATTTTATACTCCCCTGAATTAGTAGTTATAGTAATCATCTTTAACATCTCCTTTAGAGTTTTTCTAATCCCAAAATTTCTATAGTTTCTCTTGCTTTTAAAGTATCTAATTCTAAAACTATATACCTAAAATCATAACTACTCACTAATTCATAAAAAAATCGTTTATCATACCTTCCCTCTTTAGAAAGGCCTAAATGCTTATCTGATACCTTATCATTTAAGTTAAAATGACACATCGAATTATAGGTTTTTATTACCTCGTCAAACTTCTCATCTTCAATCATAGAATGCCCTAAGTCAAAGCAAAATCCCGCTCTTTCATCATCTACAGAGTTAAGTAAATCTATAAACTCTTTAGGCTTGGTTCCTACTGCAGATAAATCGCTACTAGCCCTATTTAAAAAACTATAAACATTTTCTAAATATATATGTATATCAGAAAAATCAGCTAATAATTTATTTATAAATTCCTCTGCCCTCTTAATATAACTTTTATAGTTTGACTTATATCTGCTATAAAATACATTTCCTAAATGAGTATTAAAATAGAGAGGTCTAAAATGACTTACCTCTCTAATAACATCGCTGACATAGTTAAAATTGGCTTTTCTAAGAAAGTCTATATCTTCAACCATGTTAGTTTTTAATGGTAAATGAATACTTAATTTTATATCTTTATTTTTACTTTTTTTCATATTGCGATTTAACACTTCAATATCACTAACGTCATCTATTCCATACTCTATAAACTCTATATCCGTATATTCATGAAACAAATCAATTTTTTCTTCTAAATCAAATTTCAAAGCACTAATTCCGATCATAACATACCCCTGCTATAGCTGAGTAAGCTTATTAAATGGATAAAGTCTGATAAACACTCTTCCTATGATATCCTCTATAGGTATCATCCCCACGCTGATCTCCCTGCTGTCTAAACTATTTGGTCTATTATCTCCCATAGCAAAAACATATCCCTCAGGTACCACTTCGTCTACAGCTCCGTCTGTATAGTTTCCGTTTATATAATCCTCACTCAATTCCTCATCATTTAAAAAAACCTTCCCGTCAGCCACAACAATATGGTCTCCCGGAACACCTATAACCCTCTTTACCAGATCCTTTTCTTTTCCATTTGTCTGTAATAAGTGAGATCTGAAAACTATAATATCTCCATGCTCAGGAAGTTCATTTCTATATGCCTGCCTGTAAATAAGCAGATAGTCATTTTCTTCTAAAGTCGGAAACATAGACTCTCCTTTAACCAGAGTCGGTCTTACAAACATCGTTATAATCAAAGCCATAAGTCCTGCTATTGCTATCGTTTTAATCCATTCAAAAATTTCTTTTTTTATGCTATTACCCATAAAATTCACCTCATAATCTAGTCTATTATTTTTCCCATATTCAGATAGTCGAAAAACTCTCCATCTACAAACAACGCTCTTTTATTTCTACCCTCAATCTCAAAACCGAATTTTTTGTAAAGTTCGATTGCATATTTATTATCTACTCTGACTTGTAAGTCTATTTTCGCAATTTCTTCACTATCATATGCAAAATCAATGGCCTTTGACAACAAAGCCGAACCGATTTTTTTATTCCAATATTTTTTCTTTACTCCCATTCCCAAATTACAAATATGATGAGTTCTTTGGCGTCTTCCTCCCTCTAAATAAATTATGCCGCAAAGTTCTTCATCTATAAAAGCACCTAAAAATATACAATTATCCAAACTATTCATATAATTGATAAATGACCTTTGGTTTTCGATTGACATAGAATAGTCCTCGGATGTGAACGGATAGTTATCAGACTCATCGGCCATATCTAAAACCAATCTCAAAGTCGTCACAGCATCTTTTTCGAGAATTTCTCTGATTTGCAGATTTTTATCATCATCTTGCATATTTATCTCCTTTGTCACTTCATAATTACCACATTTTATTATATAATAGAAAAGTATAATTGACTATTTTAAATTTTAATATTAGGAGAAAAAAATGGATAAGATAAAAGATTTTTTATATGAGATAAGCGATTTGATTTTTGGTGCAATAGTTTTATTAGCTGTTGTCGTTATTTCAATTTCCCAGCTTAATGGATGGTTTAATGTTTCTGTTCCTAAAAACATAGAAAAAATTCTTCCTGTTTCAAATAGTAACGAATTAAATTCAGATACTTCAAATATAAGTCAAGCTGAGGCTTCAACGGGCGATACCGGCAGTTCTTCTGATAATGAAAATTCCACCGGTGAAGATGACAAAAACCTTAACATTGATACCCAAAATTCCGACAACGCTAATGACACAACCGGCCAAAACGATAACCAATCAGAGCAAAATGAAATCGTATTTAGAAACATCTCTATCGCTTCAGGAAGTACATCCGGTAAAGTAGCAGACGCTCTTTATGAAAACAATATAATATCATCTAGAGAAGAATTTCGCTTGAAACTGGCGCAATTAAATGCTGAAACTAAAATTAAAGCCGGAACGTTTAGAATCCCCAGTGATGCTTCAATTGACGAAGTAATAGAAATAATAACAAAATAAAAATAAAACCCTTTTTGCAAAGTAGAATTATTGATCCTAATTTATTCTACCGAAACTTAAAGGGTTTTTTATTTTTTCAATTTGTATTTTAGAAAAGTTTTCTTAATTCGTCCAAACATTTCCCACTGGAGTAAATAGTTAAATCGTCTATTATTAAGATCTCCCCGCCGGCTTCTTCGATGATTAAACTTCCTGCCAAAACATCCCAAGGATTGGAAAAAGCATATAGCAATGCATCTGTCTTTCCCGATGCTATGCAGGCCATGTCATAACAAGCAGCTCCAAATATCTTAGTTCGCATAGTAAGCGGAGAAAGTCCGGATGTGACTTGATTTAGAAGTTCATTATCTCTTTGTTTCATTTTTTCATCTTTTCCTATATTAAAATCCCCTAAACCTATGATAAA
>JBHASY010000074.1:0-6038 GCA_041831635.1 Acetoanaerobium sp.
GACACCTTATCAACCGCTCCAAATTATTGACTTTCTTCTGTACAAGATAGTCAGGAACATATTGCTTACAATGTACGATTCTACCTCAATAAAAAGGATTTCTAAGAACTCTGTTGATATTGCCGGACTGACATCTGGTAAGCCCTGTCGCAGTTTTACACACTTCCTGCTCCATGATATCCTGAATCAGTTGAACTGTCCTAAGTGGTCAATCTAATTTCCCTATAAATTTATAGTGTATTTCTACTTTCTGTTTTATTTCTCCGTCAACTTCTTCCTTGTCATATACATATATCTTATCTATAACTTGATTAAGAATGTAACGGTTTAACTCTTTTATTTTTGCAAACTTGCTTATATTCTCTACAAACTGCTCACAGTTTTCTTCTTTATCCGCTATTTCCTTTATTTCTTCTTCAAGCAAGTCTATTTCTTCAATTAGTTTCTCTTGCTGCCTTGATAGTTTTTCATTCATAAGGTTAAAGTTACGCTCTGATATACTTTCACTCAACCTATCCTCATAAAGTTTTTCAAAGGCTTTATCCAAGTCTTTAAGTTTAATTTTACTACTATTTAGCTTTTCTGTTTTATCCTTTCTTTCATCAACCTTATCTTTATCTATCTTCTCAGCAATTTTCATTACAAAATTTTCTCTGCTTGATAGTGCCATTTGCCCATGATACTGTATATCTTCAAGTACAACATTGTATAAATCTCTTGCGTTTATCCTATGTGATGTACAAGCCTTTACTCCATACTTTTTATAACCTGAACATGAGAAATGCACAAAATCTATTGTATCTTTTTTATTCAGTCTATAATCTTTCTTTGGTGTCAAAGCATAATTACAATCAGGGCATTTAACTAAACCTTTGAAGATATTATCATAGGTTATACCGCTTTTATTTGTATTCTTTCTTTTATCAAGCATTTGTTGTACTTGTGTCCATACTTCCTCACTTACAATGCCCTCATGAGTATCTTTTACAACAATTCTATCTTCTTTGGGAACATATAGCCTTTTTCTATTCTTGAATGAAAGAGTAGGTCTTTTGTTTCTTTCCATATTTCCACAATAGACAGGGTCTCTTAAAATACTAAGAACCATCCTATGTGTCCATTTGTACTTATTTTCTTCTGTCAGACCATACAGCTTATCTGCATTTTCTAAAAAGGAACTTGGTCTTGGTATTTTCCTTTTCATCATTTCCTGACTTATGAGCTGTGTACCTTTCCCCTCTAAACAAAGCTCATAGACAAGCTCTATAATAGGTTTTACTCTTTCATCTATGATTAACCTATGCTTGTCATCAGGGTCTTTCTTAAAGCCGAATGGAGCTTTTGAACCTATATATGTTCCCTCTTTCATTCTACTTTTCAAGGCACTTTTTACTTTCTTTGAAGTATCTTTGGTATACATTTCATTTAAGATATTCTTAAATGGCATTATATCAAACTCATAAGAATTTATGGTGTCTATTCCGTCAGTGATTGCGATATACCTTACATTTTTCTGCGGGAAATACATCTCAATATATGCACCACTTTCAAGATAGTTTCTTCCAAGTCTTGATAAGTCTTTTGTGATAACACAATTTATTTTTCCGTTTTCTATATCGGTTATCATCTTTTTGAATGCCGGTCTTTCAAAGTTTGTCCCTGAATATCCATCATCAACATAATAATCATATACGGCTATATTATTTTGCTCTGCATACTGTTTTAGCATTGCTTTTTGTGAGTATATACTCATGCTTTCATTTGTACTACCGTCATCTTTTGATAATCTACAATACAAAGCTGCTATATATTTTTTAGTCCTGTTCAAATTTACGCTCCTTTCTTTTAACAGGACTATCTCAATACGATTATTATACCAAAATACTCCTGTATATTCAACTATTCATCACGCTTGCGTTCGTTTATCCTCTTTGGTATCTTCTAAATTTTTCATGGCTATATGTTCAATTACTCCCTCAAATACTTCTTCAATGGGCTTTTTCCCTACATACACTCTTTTAATTTCAAATTTTATTTTCTTGTTTTTCTTCTTTTTTTCATTATTCATCTACATCCGTCCTTTCCTGTAAAATAAAAAGACGATTAGATTTTTTACTCTCTAACCGCCTTTACTCATCTATTAAGTTTTGTGCTTTCTTCAGCTTTTCTTTGCTTTGTATTTTTCTTCTATCAAGTCCTGTTATTCTAAGAGGTAAACACATCTCTATTATCCTTGAATAAATCCTCCCAAGCATTATATCTTCCTGTTCTTTTTCTATATCCTTAAAATTAAGGTTTGTCGTTATAATGGTCGGTCTTGCTTTTAAGTATCTTGCATTGATTACATTGTAAATCTGCTCTAAGGCATACTCTGTATTTCTTTCTATCCCAAAATCATCAAGTATTAAGAGGGTAGAGCTTGTTATCTGCTCAATATACTCATTTCTATCAAGGTTAAAGCCACCTTTTTGTAAGTCATTTAGTATCTGTGCAAAGTTTCTCATCTTAACCGTATAGGAATATTCTGTAATTATGGCATTTGCTATCGAACAAGCTATATATGTCTTGCCACTTCCTACATTTCCGTATAAGAGTAAACCTACATTGTCCTTTCTCATTTCTTCAAAATGCTTTACATAATTTTTTGCTTTTTTGATAATTTCTTTATCGGTATCTTCATCAGCATTTTCAAAGGTATAGACTATTTGATTTTTGGATATAAAGCAGTTTTGTCTTAACCTATCTTGTTTTAACAGTTTTTCTCTTTGTTTTTCTTGTTCATGTCTAGCTCTAACACATTTACAAGCTGTTCTGATAATCATAGGCTTATCTAACATTGGAATTACTTTACCGTCTATTCTCTCATTACAAGTCTTGCAATAGATATGTCCGTCTTTTTCATAGTGAGTTTCTTTGTTATAGGTAAAATCCGTACCTTGAATTTTTATAGTTATCATATTTTGATTTTCTTTATCATTCATAATCTTAATCTCCTTTTCTATATCAGGCTCTATAATGCGTTTTAAGGCTTATTTTTATCTTCGGCATACTCTGATACCTTTTTTTAGTCTTAACGCTCTAAAAACGCCTTTCTACTTTATTATATGATATTTATAGACTGTCGCTGTCCTCATAGT
Source organism: Acetoanaerobium sp. (assembly GCA_041831635.1). Taxonomy (GTDB): domain Bacteria; phylum Bacillota; class Clostridia; order Peptostreptococcales; family Filifactoraceae; genus Acetoanaerobium. The sequence goes on from JBHASY010000074.1 coordinate 3,138, forward strand.
TGGTTGAGTAGATTTTATGACTTTTCTTTTGATTGTTTTTCTGTATTAGTTTCTCCTTATCCTGTTCATACCAATTAAGGATTGTTACATAGTGGTCTTTATAGTCTGTGCCTTTGCTCTTGATATACCTTGACAGTTTTTCAATCATTATTTCAGTATGACCTTGCAGTCTATCTTTTAGATTTTGATATTCTTCATCGGTTAATCGAATATTTTTATATTCTCCATAAATGGAAACTGGGGTAACCTGTTCTATTCTCCCCTTATCTTTACTAACCTTATCTAATCTACCCTTATCTATACTAGGTTGACCACTTGACAACCTTTGGTTAACCAGATGACAACCAACATTTTCTTCTGAAATATATGTTCCATTTTCCGTTTGGTAAAGCTGCTGTTTTTGCTCTATATACATAGTCGGCTTATATCTGTCTTTTCTAATAAAATTATTTATCTTCCAATGAGTAATGACTATAATTCCTCTTTCAAAGACAATTACAAAACCTTTTGTAATTAGGATTTTTAAGTCATCATCATTTGCCCCTATGATTTTTATTATCTTCTTTGGGTTATCCACAAAGCCGTCATCATCCGCTCTCATTGATAAATGAAAATATAGGCATTGACTACTTAGTGGCATATCCAAAAATAAATCGCTATCCACTATCTTTAGTGAAAACATTCTTTTATCTGCCATTTGTTTCTACCTTTCTTCAATAAAAAAAGACGATAGATTTCTACTTCTACCGCCTTGCATATTGCTATGATTTTTTCATAATTATATATTAAATTTTTAAGTCTTTATTATTTAACATCTTACTAAACATATCATGGTACATATCTTTAGAAGATTCTTCTATCTTGGTAATGCTTGATACCTTATTTCCGGCATCCTTTGATGAAGCTCCGCAAAGATAAAAGGCTTCATTTTCCGTTCCATAGTCTATGGCAATATATCTATCGTGGTATTTTTTACCCGCTATCTTCAGTTTCAGGTCTATATTAGGATAGTCTTTTCTAAAATCATCTAAAATATTTTTTGTAAGCATATCCTTATTTTTAACATTATCACTAAAGACTATGATTTGAGTTTTATCTCTTGCAGCTCTTAAAAGTTCAAGTGTTTTAAGCCCTATATAGTTATCTATAACATAAATGCTTTTCTTTGCCGACTTATATATTTTTGTATAGGCAACATCAGCTTCTATCTTATCTCCGTTCATCAAAAGGAAGTGTTTATATGTTTCCGGGTCTATGAAATTATCCATTACCTTTTTCAAATCTTCTTTTGTAGCTAAGGTGTTCATCTTACTATTTAGCTCTGATATTTCCTTTGAATTTTGCTTTATATCATTTGTATTTTGGTTGGTTTGAATAGCAATTTGCACTAATTCCTTTGAACCGATAAAATCTTGATTTTCAATGATGAAGTCTTTCATCTGCTTAAATGTTCTAATAAGTGCTTTTGATTGTGTTATAGCAAGTTCACCTTTCAGCACAGTCATAAGCATGTAAATACCTTGTTCTGTAAACACATAAGGCAATGCCCTACTTTTAGGACTAACATTTGCGGTCAAAAAATTTGATCGCAAATCTTCCAACTCAGTTTTATCTAATCTAAACATAAAATCATCGTCAAATTTTTCTATGTTATTTCTTACCTGTTGATTAAACGCTCTCGTGCTATAACCATAAATTTCAGCTAAATCTGAATCAAGCATTACTTTTTGTCCACGAACAAAATAAATCTTTTCCTTTAGTGTTCTATCATCTACAATTTTTATCTCTCTTTCTTGCTCTGCCACAAAATGCACCTCCAATATATTTTTTTGGCTACAACTTGTAGCCATTTTCTCTTTCTTTCATTTAGCTTACAGCTTGTAAGCAATTCTCCATCATCTTTTCAAAGTCTAATTGATATAATTATACCAAAAATACAGGCTCTTTTCTATCTCTCAGTTTCCTTGTGGATATGGTCTTTCTTTTTGTAATGCTCCTTTGCCCATGCTTTTTGCCTATCCTCTCTTTTAATCTGTCTTTGAAATTCTTCTAATGCCATTTTTACGCTTGGCTTTTCTCCCCTTGCAATAGCTTTTTTATAGGCTATTTCTATCTCAATGTTTATATCTATTCCAAAGTCTTTATTTACTTCACCTACTACATATTTGATATGGTTTATTTGAGAGATTTCCTCTTTTATAAATTTTTGGTTAAAAGTGAGATGATTTATATCTGTCTGCAACTCTCTTTTTTCTTTCTCCCATTTCTTTGTTTCTATCTTTTCACTTCCACTTAATTTTTTTAGAATAGATTTTGCCCTGATATATTTATCAATTTCTTCTTTATGAGCGTTGTAGTATTCCTCTTTACTTGCTCCTGCTATTTTACTGAAGATAGAATTATCAGCTCCCCTATATCTATCATAGATGGTTTTATATTCTTTCATAATTTTAGCTTGTTTGATTAAGGTTTCTATATTTTTAATTTGCTTGTTACAATCCGCTATGCTTCCCTTATTTTCTTTTAGCTTTGTCAATACTTCATCTTTTTTACACTGTATATCTATGATTGTTTTTAGGTTGTTACCACTCATATAGGATAGGGCTTTTACATATTTTTTAGAGTCAAAATGTTCCTTTCTCATTCTACTGTCATAACTTAGATTTTTAGATAGTTCCTTTTGAATTTTATAATAGGTTTCAAGATAGGAATAGACATCAAAAAGGTCTGGAGTTAAATTATATTCTTCTTGTTTTTCTTTAGAAAATCCTTTCAATAAACCTTTTACCATATTGACCAAACTTAAAATCCAACTGCTTATTTCTGCAATTTCTTCCTTTAATTTTTTGAACTCTTTATTTAAGGCTATGATTTTTCTGTTATGGTTTCCTCTTTCTGGCC
>JBHASY010000075.1:0-7498 GCA_041831635.1 Acetoanaerobium sp.
ATTGCTCTTTGAATGGACATATTATTGTGGAAAGGAAGATTAGATATGAAAATTGCCTTTGACTCGAAGAAATATCTTGAAGAACAGTCTAAATTCATACTCGAAAGGGTAAACGACTATGAAAAACTTTACTTGGAATTTGGTGGAAAGTTGCTTTTTGATATGCACGCAAAAAGAGTTCTTCCGGGATTTGATGAAAATGCTAAAATTAAGTTACTTCAAAAACTTAAAGACAAACTCGAAGTTATAATTTGTGTTTATGCAGGAGACATAGAAAGAAATAAAATCAGAGGCGATTTCGATATTACTTATGATCTGGATGTATTTAGGTTGATAGATGACCTTAGAAGTTACAACTTAGATGTAAATAGTGTGGTTATTACCAGATACGAAGACCAGCCATCTGCAAACATATTTATGAATAAGCTTGAAAGAAGAAACATAAAAGTGTACTCACATAGGGCTACAAAAGGTTACCCTACAGATGTCGATACTATAGTAAGTGAAGAAGGGTATGGAAAAAATCCATATATAGAAACCACTAAACCTATAGTAGTAGTGACAGCCCCCGGACCTGGAAGTGGAAAACTTGCAACTTGCCTTAGCCAACTTTACCACGAAAATAAAAATGGAAAGATAGCGGGATACTCAAAATTTGAAACCTTTCCTGTGTGGAATATTCCTTTGAAACACCCTTTAAATATTGCATATGAGGCAGCGACGGTGGATTTAAAAGATAAAAACATGATAGATTATTTTCATGTAGACGCATATAATCAAATAGCTGTAAATTATAACAGGGATATAGAAACTTTTCCTGTATTAAAAAGAATAATTGAGAGAATAACAAATAAAGAATCTGTGTTTAAATCTCCTACAGATATGGGTGTCAATAAAGTAGGATACGGGATAATAGATGATGATGCGGTACAAGAGGCATCAAAACAGGAAATTATCAGAAGATATTTTAAAGTAGCCTGCGAATATAAAAAAGGGTATGCAGACATAGAAAGCTTAGAACGTATCAAACTGATAATGGAAGAACTCAATCTAAAAGCTGAAGATAGAAGTGTCGTACTGCCTGCAAGAGAGCGTTCTGAAAGATTGAAAGAAGAGCGAGGAGAAAACGGTATTGCATCTGCTGTGGCTATAGAACTCAGTGATAAAACCATATTGACAGGAAAGGCATCCGGGCTGATGGATGCAGCAGCGGCAGCGCTTCTAAATGCGATAAAACACTATGCCAACATATCTGACGAAATTCACTTGATATCTCCTGTGATACTGGAGCCTATAAGAGAACTGAAATATAAAATGAGCGGAAATTCGAGAAATTATCTTAACAGTGAAGAGATTTTAATAGCTCTTAGCATATGTGCAGCTACAAACCACACTGCTCAGATTGCAATAAATAAACTGTCTATGCTTAAAGACTGCCAAGCCCACAGTACAACTATACTTTCGTCAGCTGACGCTCAGGTATATAGACAGTTGGGAATAGATGTTACCAGTGACGCGGAATTTGCGTCAGAGAGTTTGTATTATAATAACTAAAAATTACATTATCAAAAATATAGAGCAAAAATTTTTTTATACCTGTTTCCCCGATATCGCAAGATTTTTCTACCATACCTTAAATAGAAAAAATTTCATATATGCCTGTAAAAAATAGGAGGGCATTATTATGCAAGAATTATTAGAACAAGACAAAAGATTGAGGGAATTAGAAGTATCACAGATAGAAACGAGAACATATGTGAAGATGATCCAATCTGATATCGAAGAAATAAAGACCAGCATAAAAGAACTATACAATCTAAATATATCAGAGAAAACTTCTCAAGACGAAATGGGAAGCGCTTGGCAAAACATAGTAATAGAACTTATAAAGTTAGCAAGTTTGTGTATAGTAATATTAGGAACGATAGTAGGAGCTATAAAGGTTATAGGGGTGTAGATGTTTAAAGAGAGAAAGCGATGATGAAAATCGACGAGATTTTAAAAATAATGACAGGAGAACCACTTCCGCTAGGAGCAGATTATTATGTTATTATTATTCCTAAAAAAATAGAAAAGGAATAGATTTCGTGCTAAAATTTATGTAAACCGATATTTAACAAAAATAAATTGCTTTCAGGAGGGACGAAATGGAAAGAATGTCAACAAGAATGATGGTAGAGGCAGGAATAATGATAGCCCTTGCTCAGATACTAAGTTATGTAAAGGTTTTCGAGGCTCCGTATGGCGGCTCGGTTACAGCAGGAAGTATGGTGCCGATAATCATTTTTTCTCTTAGATGGGGATTTAAAAATGGGTTATTAGCCGGTCTTGCTTATGGAGCACTTCAGTTTATATTGGGACCGAAATACAGCTACCATATAGTTTCTTTGTTATTTGATTATTTTGTAGCATTTTCAGTTTTGGGTTTTGCAGGTTTATTTAATAACACCAGAGTAGGAAGTTTACTGGGAAGTGGGCTTTGTATATTTTTGAGATTTGTATGTCATGTTATATCAGGAGTAGTAGTTTTCGCATCTTATGCCCCTGAAACTATGAATCCACTGTGGTATTCTGTGCTTTATAATGCAGGGTATTTACTGCCTGAGATGGCTATCTCTTTACTGGTAGTAGGAGTTTTATATTCGCCACTTAAAAAGGCGGCACCTATTAACTAAATAAGTGTTTTATTATGACTTTTTATGCTATATAATGGAAAAGTGAGAACTTCAAATTTTACACAGTAAGATAATGAAAGGATGAATATAGAGATGGCTCTTTATGAAGCGTGGAAAAAAGAAGCTTATGAACCGAAATCTGAGGAGGAATATGAAAGCTTTTGGAAAGAATATTTACCAAAGGAGCAAAAAGTATATGAGTATCTGCTTTCTAATAAGGATGAGAAAATTTCAGGAAAATTAAGAGATTTATCAGAAAAATTCGAAATGGATACTAAGACGTTTGTAGGATTTATGGACGGGATAAATACCAGCCTGGTGTCTGAGTACGATATTGAAACTTTGGAGGAAGAAAGTGATATAACTCTGGATGTAGATTTAGAAAAACTTTATTTTAATATGCACGATGCAAAAGCTGATTGGTTGTATAATTTGTCTCAGTGGGACGATATTTTGACTAAGGAAAGAAGAGAAGAAATTGAAAAGGATTATAAAAAAAGCAAGACTATAGTGAAAGGTGATAGAATAGGAAGAAATGACCCTTGTACCTGTGGAAGCGGGAAAAAATATAAAAAATGTTGTGGAAAAAACGAAGACTAGTTAATGTTAGTATATAAGTCCTTGAGGTTATAATCGAGGACTTATTGTTTTGTTAAAAAATATATTTTGTTTAATTTTGGTATTGAAATAGTACGTTTTTTTATATTTTCAGCTTAAGAAAAGTTTATTATGGGTATAAAGTTTCAATAGGTTATGTACGAACATTTTTAGCAGGTGGTGTAGATAATGAATAAATTAAAGGCAATGATAGTGGATGATTCAGGTTTTTCAGTTACGATATTAAAATCTTTATTGGAAAGAAAGGGTTTTGAAGTAGTTTGTGAAGCTCAAAGTATAGCTGAAGTAGAATCTAAAATATTAACCTGCAATCCGGATTTGGTTACTATGGATATGACTCTCTTGGACGGTGACGGCATAGAGGCTACAAAGCTTATAATTAAAAATCGTCCGAATTCTAAAGTTATGGGAGTGAGTTCCATGATGGATGCTGAAATTATAAAAAAGGCCAAAAATGCCGGAGCTAAAGCCTATATACAAAAACCTGTTGACAAAGATGAATTTAACTCAACTATAGATAAACTTTTTTCAGGGGAAGAGCTATATCAATTGCTTTCTGTGAATTATTTTGGAGCGTTTAAAGAGTCTTTAGTAAGCTATTTAAAAAAATTAGAAGTTGCTCCGTTTGTTCAAAGTGAAGAGAAAGTAAATGGAGAGGCAAAGACAAAAAAATCTTTGGGGACTACGGTAACTTGCGGGATTATAGGAAGACATAGGGGAAGATTGATATTAGATATGTCTGATGATACTGTTATAAAACTTACTAAAAAAGTATTAGGCAAGGATGAAGTAAGGAAAGAAGAAATTATAGCTTTTTTTGGAGAATTCGGAAATATTGTCGGTGGGAATGCCTGCTCTTTACTAAATACTCTTAATAGAGGATTTAGCCTTAGAGTTTCGCCGCCTACCATGTTTCATGGAAAGGATTTGACTATGTCCATAGGAGAAATAAACAGCGCTTCTCTGATATTGCAAAGTAATGTAGGAGAGATACTTATGAATATAGGTTTTCAAAGGGGGGATGACGAGTGGATGTAAAGTTGATTAACCCTTTTGTAGGGGCGATTACAGGAATAATGCCGCAGGTAGGATTTTCAAATATTAAAAGAAAAGGAATCAGTCTTAAAGAAAAAAAGGTTACTACCAGCGGAGTGGTTTTATCTCTTGGAATTATCGGAGATAAAAAAGGCAATGTAGTTTACTCTTTTGATATGAATGCAGCTAAAAAAATTGCTTCTACTATGATGATGGGTATGCCTGTGGAAGAACTGGACGATATGTCAAAGAGTGCACTTTCGGAACTTTCGAATATGCTTACAGCGAATGCAACTATCAATTTTTCAAATGAAGGTATTAACGTAGACATATCCGTTCCTACTATGATGTATGGAGAAGATATAGTGGTGAATATGCAAAAAGATGATATAGTTTGTGTTGATTTTGATGTGGATGGGATAGTACTTTCTGTAAATATAGCTTTGGACTAAATTTTTTATCGCAAATATCTTAAATATCAAAAATCTCGGATTGTTTATTACATCAATTAAGAATAGGTGTATAAAATAATTCGGGATTTTTATTTGAAATTTTTATAATTTACTTTATTTTTATATAGATTATGGTTATAATTAAATTAAATAGTGTTTGAAAATACGCTTATTTTTACAAAATGTATTTATATTAAATACAATAATTTGTTTAATAATTTATGGAGGACTTATAATGAGGAAGATACTTATCACAGGTTCATTAGGGCAAATCGGTACGGAGCTTACTATGTTTTTAAGAGAGAAATATGGTAATGACAACATAATTGCAAGCGATATAGGAAATAAAGGAGAAAAAGAGGTACAAACAAGTGGACCGTTTGAAGTGTTGGATATACTGGACAACAAAAAAATGGCTGAAATATGTGACAAATACAAGGTAAATACCATAGTAAACCTTGCAGCGTTACTTTCAGCGGTGGCTGAAGAAAAACCTCAACTTGCATATGATATAAATATGAACGGACTGTTTAACATTCTTGAGATTGCAAGAGAAAAAAATATAAGTGTGTTTACACCCAGTTCGATAGCAGCATTTGGACCGGGTACACCTCCTGACAATACTCCGCAAGACACTATACAAAGACCGGGCACTATGTATGGTGTGACTAAAGTAGCCGGAGAGTTGTTGTGCGATTATTATCATAAGAGGTTCGGGGTTGATACTCGTGGAGTTAGATTCCCGGGACTTATTTCATACGAGGCTCTTCCAGGTGGAGGAACAACTGATTATGCAGTTCATATATACTATGAAGCATTAAAAGAGAGAAAATATAAATCATTCATAGACAAAGGGACTATGATGGATATGATGTATATGCCTGATGCTTTGAAAGCTATTTATGAGTTAATGGAAGCTAATCCCGAGAAACTGCTTCATAGAAATGCATTTAATGTTACGGCTATGAGTTTTGATCCTGAAATTCTTGCAGCAGAAATCAAAAAGCATATTCCTGAATTTGAGCTTACTTATGATGTAGATCCTGTAAGGCAGGCTATAGCAAATTCTTGGCCGAATTCACTTGATGATTCCTGTGCGAGAGAAGAATGGAACTGGAAACCGGACTATACGCTTGAGTCTATGACTAAGGATATGATCGAGAAATTATCTAAAAAATTAGATATCCAATACTAATTTATTTAAGATGTTTAAGGGAAAATTTATAAACAAAGTTTAATTTTAGTGTATTATATTGTTTAAAGAAGCAGATAATTTTTTAGGAGGTAGGAAAATGTCAAATATACATGAAATGGGATTTTTAAAAGAAAAAATTGATGAATTAAAGCAGGCAGGACTCTATAAAGAAATAGTGACACTTGAGGGACCAAATGAGGCAGAATGTTCTATCAATGGAAAAACCGTAATTAACTTATCGTCAAATAACTATCTTGGATTTTCTAATCATCCGAGACTAAAAAAAGCTGCAATAGCTGCTATAGAAGAGTATGGAGCAGGAGCGGGTGCTGTTAGACCTATCATCGGGAATATGAAAATCCACGATGAATTAGAAGAACTTTTAGCTAAGTTTAAAAAAGAAGAGGCTGTTTTAGTGTTTCAATCAGGATTTAACTGCAATGCCGGAACTATTCAGGCAGTTACAGAGGCAGGAGATTTAATCCTTTCAGATGAACTTAATCATGCGTCTATAATAGATGGAGCAAGGCTTTCCAAGGCTAAAAAAGCTACTTATAAACACTCTGATATGGCTGATTTAGAAAGAGTTCTTAAAGAAACCAGATCAGAGTATAACAATGTACTGATCATAACAGATGGAGTATTCTCAATGGACGGAGATATTGCTAAACTTCCTGAAATTGTTGAGCTTGCTGAAAAATATAACTGTATGACTTATGTCGATGATGCACACTCTTCCGGAGTTTTAGGACAAAGCGGTAGAGGAACTGTAGATCATTTTGATTTACATGGAAGAGTTGATTTTACAATAGGCACTCTTTCTAAAGCTATAGGAGTAGTTGGCGGATATGTAGCCGGTAAAAAGGTTACTATAGACTGGCTAAAAAATAGAGGTAGACCGTTCCTATTCTCTACAGGTATGCCACCGGCAGCAGTAGGAGCAACAATAGAAGCTATTAAAATGCTGATGGAAAGTGAAGAGTATACTGAAAAACTTTTGGAAAATGCCCGTTATTTTAAAGAAAAAATGTCTGTGCTTGGATTTAATACAGGAGAAAGTGAAACACCGATTACTCCTATTATCATAGGGGAAGAGGCTAAGGCAATAGAATTTTCTAAAAAATTATTTGAATCCGGAGTATTTGTAAGTCCTATAGTATTTCCTACAGTTCCAAAGGGAACAGGAAGGGTACGTTGTATGGTTACGGCAGGTCATACTAAAGAGCAGTTAGACAGGGCAGTGGATTTGTTCTCAAAAGTTGGAAAAGAAATGGGTATTATTTAGAAAGTAAAATGCTGTATATCTTGGATATACAGCATTTTACTTTATTTCATTTCTGAAATAAACGGCCAATATTTTTTTGGCATAAATGACATTTGTCTTGAGACCGTTTCAAGTTTTGTGTAAAGATGAAAAACTGATATAAGATGTGTTATTAGTTACTGTAGGCAGAGCCTGATTTCAACAGGTTCTGCCCTTGTTTATATTATAATTCAGTTTCCGGACATGTCAAGCAGGGCTG